>NZ_NEXU01000063.1:0-53911 GCF_002224105.1 Psychrobacter sp. DAB_AL32B
TCTTAGCATCAGTGAGCGCTTCTTTGATGCCGGTTATCACTGTTTCAAAAGCAATGCCTCTTGAGGTATGCGTTTGCGGATCAAAGAATATCTCAGTATGAATGACATTATCTTCGACACACTTAAGAATGTATTCCCACGTCAAATCATAAAAATCATCTTTAGTGACAAGGACGTTTGCGCCCGCATAGTAAATATCTAAAAAGGTTTGCAGATTGGTGAAGTTATAGGCATTACGTACATCTTCTATGTCTTTATAAGGAATCTCTATATGGTTCTTTTTTGCCAATCTAAACATAAGCTCAGGCTCTAATGAGCCTTCAATATGTAAATGCAGCTCCGCTTTTGGCAGTTTTTTTATTAAATCGATCATAGTATTCCAGTAGTGATTTTTATATTGGCTCTCTATCGAGAAATATTTTCTTCAATGCTATATATCTATATATTTGTGCTTAAAAGGTACGTATCAGTCATTTTCTACTTCAAAAATACCACTGTATCAGATAGCTCATTACCTGCTGGATCATGTTCGAGATGATAGTACTGACGCAGCACTTGCCCAACTTCATCTAACAACTCAACCAAACTCTCTTCTGTTTTTTTATTGGCAATACTGGACACCGCTTTTTCGCACATCGCCTGCCATACTGTCGGACTAACATGAGTGCTAATACCGCGATCAGCGACGATTTCTAACGTATGCTCGCAAATATTAACATAGACCAAAACGCCAGTATTTTCTTCGGTATCCCATACCCGATACTCACTAAATAAATCAATAGCGCGATCACGACAGTTGATACGATAAGCTTCTTGGATAGGGAGATGGTTTTCTATAATTAAAAACACCTCACCACGATGGCCATTCTCCACGCGCGTCACTTGTTCTGACAACCGCGCTCTGGCTGCTGGCGTCAGCCATTTGCTATGCAGCATAGGGACAAAAAGTACTTGACGCCACCAACGAGCAAAACTTGTCTGTGACGAATTGCTTTTTACCATTATATTATTTCCTCAAGTACGCCATTACTGGCTGTCATCTAGTGTATAGGTTTACCAAGAACCGCCAGCGCCGCCGCCGCCGAAACCACCGCCGCCACCGCCAAAACCGCCGCCGCCGAAACCACCACCACCAAAGCCGCCGCCACCGCCGCCCATACCGGGTAGGAAGATCATACCGCCGCCTCTACGTCCGCCGCCGCGTCCACCTTTACCGCCACCACCGCCGCCGCGTGAAATCAAGAACAGCCATAAAAATATTGCCATGATGATGGTCATAAATAGACCGCCGCCCAATGCCAGTGAGCCTGCAACAAAACCACCTGCGGTAAGAATAGAACCAAATACGCGACCAAATATACTGGTAATAAAGCTACCAAATATCATCGCCATAATGAACAAGAAAATAGGTGATGGCAGCTCATCTGAGCCTTGCTGGGCATTACGTTCAGCCGCCTGTGCATCCGCACGAGCCAATACTTCAGGGTCAGCGGTCAGACGAGCACCAAGGGCGCTGACGCCTGCCAATATGCCAGCACCATAGTCATCTTGCTTAAATAAAGGGGTAATATCCTCACGAATAATACGATTCACCGCCGCATCTGGTAATACGCCTTCTAGTCCGTAACCCGTTAAAATATACATATCACGGTCATTGACAGCGACAACCATCAACAAACCATCATCGATGTCTTTATTGCCGAGCTGCCACTTCTCAGCAACCTGCAAAGCATAGTCAAAGATGGGCACACCGTTGGTAGTAGGCACAATGACAACCGCCGCTTGCGCTAATCCTTGCTGGTAAATCGTACGCAGCTGCGCCTCTAAGCGTTGTTTTTCTTGCGGGTTTAAGATATTAGCTTGATCAATAACAGGATTGTTTAATATAAGCTTATCGGCATCAACACTAGCGGCAGTTGACTGCACAGGCGGCTTTGTTGGAGCTCGCGTCGCTGCTACGCCCTCAGTATTAGCAGCATTGGGATTTATTGCCTCATTGCCGAGGATGGCTTCATTAATCGCTTCGTTACCTAATACGGCATCATTGATGGCTTCGTTGGACTCACCTGCTTTGGCAATAGCCACTAAGTCCTCGACACTACGGTTTTGCATGTTCGAGGGATTGTCAGTAGCAATGGTACTATCGTTGGGCGCCGCATGCAGCACAGACGCACTACTGATGCTTAGTGTGAATAATAATACTGATAAGAGTGTTTTTGAATTATTCATCTAATCTATACCGCCTCAAGTAACATCTGT
The DNA here is from genome assembly GCF_002224105.1 of Psychrobacter sp. DAB_AL32B. Taxonomy (NCBI): domain Bacteria; kingdom Pseudomonadati; phylum Pseudomonadota; class Gammaproteobacteria; order Moraxellales; family Moraxellaceae; genus Psychrobacter; species Psychrobacter sp. DAB_AL32B. Next base: position 2,260 of record NZ_NEXU01000063.1, read on the forward strand.
ACTAAATTAATTGGTGCAACAATATTAGCCGATACAACAATATTCATTGATATAGCAATAACAGCTTTCAAATGACGTTTTACTAACTCGCCCTCTTAGCATCATCTAAGAATATGAACATGCTATGAGATATAGATACCTATATGTATTCATATCAGCGCATAGTCATATCAACAAAAACGTGGCTAAGACGGGCATAAAAATTCAGTTTAATAAACCAAGTATTTAATAGATAAAGAGAGAATAAGCGCTCACCTTTAGCCATTACCCATTCGTTATCCATTCATCTGATTTTACTGAGCTTTCTCTGCATCATCACCGAAGTCAACACTTGGTGCGGTCGATATTTCCGCTTCATTAGCCACGCTAAAGTTTGGCTTGGCACTCATGCCAAATACTTTGGCAGTAATATTGGTTGGGAATTGACGCACCGTCGTATTGTAGCCTTGTACTTCTTGAATATAGCGGTTACGAGCGACGGCAATACGATTTTCAGTCCCTTCGAGCTGCGCTTGTAAGTCTTGGAACAACGCATCCGATTTTAGCTCAGGATAGCGCTCAGAGACTGCCATTAGGCGTGATAGCGCGCCAGTCATCTGTTCTTGCGCGGCGGCATAACGCTCCATCGCTTCAGGGTCGTTTAGTACCTCTGGCGTCACGGTAATACTACCAGCACGTGAGCGCGCTTCGGCCACTTGGGTAAAGACTTCTTGTTCTTGCTCAGCATACTGCTGCACGACTTTTACTAAGTTTGGCACCAAGTCTGCACGGCGTTGGTATTGGTTGACCACTTCTGACCACGAAGCGGTCACTTGCTCATCTTGAGCTTGAAGATTGTTATAACCACAACCGGTCAAACCAACGGTAGAAGTCGCTAATACAGCCGATAGCAACATAGGTTTTACAATAGATTTACGCGTCATTGTGGCGTCTCCTAATAATGATGAAAATCAAATAATGAATAACAAATTTTTAGTGTGGTTTTTTACTACTTTTTTGGATGCTATCTTAAATAGTACGAAACTATATAAGCTACTATTTCATAATGAGCTACTATTTCATAGCCTACGATATATTGTGCTAATAATGGCGCTATAACGCTTTTTTTACAATTCATCGTTACCAAAACACAACCGCAAGCAACGACTTGTAGCATAAGCTTGCGCTCTGTTTTGACTAAGTAACTTGATAAGCTTACTCATCACCTACTATTAATAAAACATTTAATATGGATACAAACAATGCCTACACCATAGTCCACGGCATTCTATCTCTCAATAACGCTTATCGAAATGACTATATAAATACTTGTAAGAAAAAAATTGTAGTAATTGGCGAAAAAATATGGCAAATTGCAGTTACGTAGCTGTACGGTTTGCACACATTTGGTAGTGGACTTATTTATTCGTTAGTACTAGCGAATGATTTATTTATCATTTAAAAGAATGAATAGACAGACAAATCATCGCTTTATGATTCTATTACGCAATTGTGCTCAGCCGATACCGCTCATAGTAAATCGAATACCGTCATGATGACGGATATTTAATATTATAACCGCCTGTTTTATCCATTGGTCTATTAATAACAGTGTTTAGGCTTATAACAGAACGACAAAACACCACGTTATATTGACAGTAAACAAGCGAGCATAGCCAAGCTTAGTAATAAGCCAAGCGGATAAATACAGACAACTACAGTCCATTCTTGGTGACTATGCACATATGAAGCTTAAAAGATAATTTTAAGTATATGCAAAAAGTTTGAGTGGCTAGCGTTAATAAGGATATTAAATCGTTAGCTCACTCTTTGCATCCTCATATATAGTCATTTTGAGACAGTTGAAGGAATAGATATATGGAAGGTTTAGTCGATTTAGTAAACGGAATTATTTGGAGCCCAGCATTAATTTACTTATGCTTGGGCGCAGGTTTATTTTACTCCATCATGACGCGCTTCGTACAAGTTCGTCTATTTGGTGAAATGATTAAATTACTATTCACTGGTAAGTCCAGTGCTGATGGTATTTCATCATTTCAGGCACTTGCCGTCTCGCTTGCTGGTCGTGTGGGTATGGGTAACATCGCCGGGGTAGCTGCTGCTATCGGCTTCGGTGGCCCAGGAGCCGTATTTTGGATGTGGGTTGTGGCGTTTTTAGGCGCATCTACCGCCTATGTTGAATCAACACTTGCACAGATTTATAAAGAAAAAGACGTTGTTACTGGCGAATACCGTGGTGGTCCTGCTTATTACTTCGAGCGAGCACTCGGTCAAAAATGGTATGGCATCCTATTCGCTGTTGCCTCTATCTTAGCCTGTGGTATATTCTTGCCAGGCGTTCAGGCAAACGGTGTTATCAGTGCCTTTGCTCAAGTGATGGGTGAAGGTACGATCATGAATGTCGGCGGCTTAGAAGTCGGCTCTATGCGTTTAGTGGCGCTAGGTATCATTCTCGTTATTCTAGGTATTATCATCTTCGGTGGTATTAAGCGTATTGCAACCTTTACTGAGTACGCCGTTCCTTTTATGGCGCTTGGTTATATTGCTTTAGCACTCATCATCATGTTCAGCAACTTCAGTTTGATCCCAGATGTATTTGGTTTGATCATTGGTGATGCATTTACTGCACAAGCTGGTTTTGGTGCGGCAATTGGTTGGGGTGTAAAACGTGGTATTTACTCTAACGAAGCGGGTCAAGGTACTGGCCCTCACGCTGCTGCTGCTGCTGAAGTTGAGCATCCATCACAGCAGGGTTTGGTACAAGCATTCTCAGTCTATGTAGATACATTACTAGTTTGTTCTGCTACGGCATTTATGATTTTATCTACTGGTATGTATAACATTCAAGGTACGTTACCAGATGGTCAGTTCATCCTCCAAAATGTAGCTGCTACTACTGAAATTAACTCACCCGCCTTTACGCAAATGGCGATGGAATCGGTATACGGTACCTTTGGTAATGTCTTTATCGCAATCGCTGTATTCTTCTTTGCCTTTACGACTATCTTGGCCTACTACTATATCGCTGAAGTGAACATTGCGTATCTAACCCGCTTTATCAGCCGCGGTGCTCATAAGAAAGGTGTTTTCTTAGTTAAAATCTTGATTATGGTTATGGTTTCATACGGCGGTCTTAACTCAGCAGGTTACATCTGGGACATCGGTGATATTGGTGTTGGCCTTATGGCTTGGCTTAACATTGTTGGTATCTTGGTCATCTTCTTTGTGGCTCGCCCAACGCTCACTATGCTTAAAGACTATGAAGCACAGCGTAAAGCTGGCGTGACACGCTATAGTTTTGATCCCGCTAAATTCGGTATCAAAAACGCGCCGTACTGGGAAGAGCGTCATCGCAAACAGATGGCAGCAATGAACAATGACCCTTTACATAAAGATCCCAAGTAAAAATCTCTAAAATAAATAATACTTACTAAGTTAGTAAAACCATTAAAAAAAAGCCCGTGACTATGCTCACGGGCTTTTTTAATTGCTTACCACTACTTATATTCTAATCAAGGAACAGTAAAATCGATATGTTAAGTCTGACATTTTTATAATGAGAGTCACTTTTTATAGGTATAAACTTGCTAGCTTGAAATGGATAAGCTTGGCTCAATGCTACAAAAAATCTACCACAGCAATATTCTACTTTTTTAAATGGTTTGAACCATGGCTGTTTATAACTTATTAATAGACAAAAAGAAGCCCAGCTCGATAGCTAGGCTTCTTAGATATTATTTATAATAAGGTGTTGTTTTTAATAAAACCTTATTTAGATAACAATTATTTAGGTAATAGTACGGTATCGATTACATGGACAACACCATTAGTCGCCATCATATCTGTTGCAGTAATAGTAGCTTTATTGCCACTTGCATCGGTAATAACATTATCAGAACCGATAGTAATGGTTTGACCATTAACCGTTTCGATAGCAGTGTCATAAGGAATGTCAGCTGCTTTCACTACCATAGGAACAACGTGGTACGGTAGTACGCTTTTTAGCAAATCGGTATTAGCCAATAACTCTTCTTTAGTAACGTCCAATTTAGTCAATACGGCAGCAAATGCGTCATCAGTTGGAGCAAATACTGTGTATGTGCCTGCGTCCATCATCATACCGTCAAGACCAGCAGCTTTCAATGCAGCAGTTAGTATTGATAAATCTGGGTTTGCAGCAGCCATTTCAGCAATACTTTGGGTAGCTGCTGCTTCAGGCATAGGTGCTGCATCAGCTTCTGCGACTGCTTCAGGAGCAACTTCTGGCTCAACGACTACATCAGTGGTCGCTTCTGGCTCTACTGGCTCGACAACAGCTTCTTTATCGTTACAAGCTGCTAATGAAATTGCTGCTGTCACGACTGCGATAGATAGTAAGTTTTTCTTTAACATAGATATTTCCTTATAGATGAAGAATGAGTTAAGTGATTTCCTTAACGAATCGTTTTTTTAACCAATGAAAATAGCAGCTGGCAGCTTATTTATTAAAATCATTAACCAGCCAGTCTGAACATTAAATCCGCTATATCAATAACTACGATTTTAACGGATTAATTTTTAATTGATGCTTATTTAGGTAGCAACACTGTATCGATCACGTGTACGACACCGTTATTGGCTTGTATATTAGCCATCATAATATTAGAGGTACGACCGCTAGTATCAGTAATCTGTTTTTTATCATGAAAGGTGATACTACTGCCGTCGAGCGTCTCTTGGTTGCCTGCCATGGTTTCATAAGCAAAGACTCGGTCATCCTTGATAAGATAATAAGTGAGTACTTCTATATTTTTTAATTTAAAATTTTCAATTAAAACTTATTTAGGTAATAGCACTCTATCAATCACATGTACCACACCGTTAGTAGCAGCGATATCCGTTTTTAGGATAGTGGCAGTGCGACCACTTTCATCCATTAGTTTGCCCTGATTCGTTACCATGAGCGTATCTTTGCTAAGCATAATGACATTACCCGGCATAACATCTTTCGCATATACTGGCGCGGCACCATTAATCACATGGTAACTTAAGATTTTAGTTAACAGCGGCTTATTAGCAAACAGTTGAGCTTTGCTCATGCCCGTCTCATTCAATACTTGCATAAAAGCCGCATTGGTTGGAGCAAGTACTGTAAAGTTAGCATTGGGATTAGACAACGCACCAGCTAAGTCTGCCGCCACTACCGCTTCAACGAGTAGCGAGAAATCAGGATTACTTTGTGCAATTTGTACCACGTTCATTTTTGCCATAGACTGACTGTGCATAGGCGCTTTCATTGCTGCGCTTTTTTGCGGCATCATGTTATTACAGGCGCTAAGTCCCGCTAATGATACTGCTAATGCACCGATGGTAGCAATTTTAGTAATTTTCATAATATTGTCCTTAATGATTGAGTGTGTCCTACTTTTTATTACTGTCTTATTTACCAATTAGCTTGTTCTTTTATCAGGCTAGCTGTTTAAACATCAGCTAATACTTAGTAGCTGATAGTCATTATCATCTGCTTATTAGTTAATGGCTATTACCATAGGCTTATTAAGTAAATCTTATAAACAACTAATCCTTCTAAACTTAAATTAACATATAAAATAACTTTATCAATTTGCATTTACGCTGTTTTTTGTAATATACGTGTAATTTTTGTCTATTTTTTAAGCAAATGTTTAATTTCATTTTGAAAGTAAAGACCTTTTGTGGCTATTAAAGATAATGATAGGCATTTGCGCTAATAGTATTTTCAAGTACGTCTTAAATAGATATAGGCAGTTCTACATAAAATCGATACGATTTTAATAAAGTAAATAGCCACGTGCTACTGTTATAAATTTTTCTTGCTTGCTGTTCGCAAGCGTGACAGAGGCTGCGAAAAATTTACTCCAGTAGCACTCGTATCGGTTTTAAAGTGAATCAACTATAGTATGACGAGTTATTTATAATGACTAAGCCTATATAAATAGTAGATAGCTGCTGAACGCTCCTTTTGTTAAGGATGAATAAGGACATACCTGCGAATGCGCCATTTTTCATGCTAGAATAATATGGATTTGCAACTTTTTTCTTTTAATGTTTTTACCCCGTTTCTTTATCTCCTCTTTTATAATATTGATAATATAAGCAGTGTTCCTATGACCTCGATGACCTCTCCTCAAACCAGTATCACCGTATCTTCTGACACGCCAGCTGTCGACAATGGCAACCCAAATGCCAATCCTAACGATTTCATATTGACACCGCCTGAGGTGTTCCCTTATAAAGCACAGCAGTTGACAGCACGCGCACGTATCACGGAACAGATGGCGTTACGAATTTTGATGCTTGATGGTGCGATGGGCACCCATATTCAGAATTATAAGCTTGAGGAAGCAGACTATCGCGGCGAGCGTTTTGCTGATATTAAGCAAGACGTGCGCGGCAATAATGATCTATTGGTGCTTTCGCAGCCGCATATGGTTAAAGAGATTCACCTTGCTCACCTTGAGGCGGGCGCTGATATTATCGAAACCAACAGCTTTAACGGTACGCGTCTGTCGATGGCGGACTATGATATGCAATATCTAGTTCCTGAGCTAAATAAAACCGCTGCCAAGATTGCCCGTGAAGCCGCTGATGAGTTCACTGCTAAGACACCTAATAAGCCACGTTTCGTCGCTGGAGTTATTGGTCCAACGTCGCGTACTTGCTCGCTATCGCCTGATGTTAATGATCCTGCCTTTCGTAATATCACCTTTGATGAGTTGGTGCTCAACTACCGTGAAGCGACATTGGCATTGATGGAAGGTGGCGTCGATCTCATTTTGATTGAGACCATTTTTGATACGCTAAATGCCAAAGCAGCGATTTTTGCTGTCACAGGCGTCTTTGATGATATCGGATTTGAATTGCCGATTATGATTTCAGGGACGATTACCGATGCGTCGGGTCGTACTTTATCAGGTCAAACCGCCGAAGCTTTTTATAACTCAATTCGCCATGCAAAGCCATTAACGGTTGGCTTTAACTGTGCACTTGGCGCTGATGCGCTACGTCCACATATTCAAACACTGTCGAATATCGCCAACACTTATGTATCAGCACATCCAAATGCGGGCTTGCCCAATGAGTTTGGCGAATACGATGAATCCGCCAAGGAAACTACGGCACTGCTTGAAGGCTTTGCCAAAGCAGGCATCCTAAATATCGTCGGCGGCTGTTGTGGTACAACGCCTGAGCATATTCGCCAAATCGCTAACATGGTGGCAAATTATCCGCCGCGCGTCATTCCTGAGATTGCGCCAGCTTGCCGTTTATCTGGACTTGAGCCATTTATCATTAAGCCTGATAGCTTATTCGTCAACGTCGGTGAGCGTACCAACGTTACCGGTTCAAAGAAATTCTTGCGTTTGATTAAAACCGAAGCCTATCTTGAGGCGCTCGATGTCGCCCGTGACCAAGTCGAAGGCGGCGCACAAATCGTCGATATCAACATGGACGAAGGCATGCTTGACTCCAAACAAGCGATGATTCATTTCGTCAACTTAGTATCGGGCGAGCCGGACATTAGCCGCGTACCCTTGATGATTGACTCCTCAAAATGGGACATTATCGAAGAAGGTTTGAAGCGCATCCAAGGTAAGTCTATCGTCAACTCTATCTCTTTAAAAGAAGGTCACGCTGAGTTCGTCGAGCGCGCAAAGTTATGCATGCGCTATGGTGCTGCTATTATTGTCATGGCATTTGATGAAGATGGACAAGCCGATACCTTTGAGCGCAAAACTCAGATTTGTAAGCGCAGCTATGACGTATTGGTTAATGAAGTAGGTTTCCCGTCTGAAGATATTATCTTTGACCCCAATATCTTTGCCGTGGCCACCGGTATCACTGAGCACAACAACTACGGTGCGGACTTTATCAACGCGACCAAATGGATTACGGAAAACTTGCCGAATGCCATGGTATCGGGCGGCGTATCGAACGTGTCGTTTAGTTTCCGTGGCAATCCAATCCGTGAAGCCATCAACTCGGTATTCCTTTATCATGCGATTCAAAATGGCTTAACCATGGGCATCGTTAACCCTGCCATGCTTGAGTTATATGACGATATTCCTAAAGAAGCACGCGATGCCATCGAAGATGTGATGCTCAACCGCAATCAAGGCGAGACTGGTCAAGATGCCACCGAACGGCTAATGACTATCGCTGAGAGCTATCAAGATGGTGGTAAGAAAAAAGACAGCACCGTCGACATGACTTGGCGCGAAGGCACAGTAGAAGAGCGCATTGCCCATGCGTTAGTAAAAGGTATCACTACCTTTATTGAAGCCGATACCAAAGAAGCGTGGGAGAAATATCCTAGACCACTAGAGGTCATCGAAGGGCCACTGATGGACGGTATGAATATCGTCGGTGATTTATTTGGTGCCGGTAAAATGTTTTTACCGCAAGTAGTCAAATCCGCTCGCGTCATGAAGCAATCAGTCGCGTGGCTCAACCCGTACATCGAAGCGGAAAAAGTAGAGGGTGAAAAGAAAGGCAAAATCCTCATGGCAACCGTCAAAGGTGACGTTCATGATATCGGCAAAAACATCGTCGGCGTGGTACTTGGCTGTAACGGTTATGACATCGTCGATTTGGGCGTGATGGTACCTTGTGAAAAGATCCTCGATACCGCACTCGCTGAAGAAGTCGATATCATCGGTCTATCAGGTTTGATTACCCCAAGTCTCGATGAGATGGTCTATGTCGCCAAACAAATGCAAGAACGCGGTATAACATTACCGTTGATGATTGGCGGTGCAACAACCTCTAAAGCACACACGGCTGTCAAAGTTGAGCCGCAATACCAGAACAATGGCGTCATCTATGTGGCAGATGCGTCGCGCTCTGTCGGTGTAGTGACTAAGCTGCTATCAAAAGAACACCGTCAAGGTTTGATCGATGAAACCCGCGCAGAATACATCAAAGTACGTGAGCGTCTCGCTAAGCGTCAACCAAAAGCCGCCAAAATATCCTATGCGGAATCAATCGACATTGGCTTTAAAGATGACTGGGACAACTATGTGCCGCCTGTGCCTAATAAATTAGGTCAGGTAATACTAGATGATTACCTCATCACCAATCTACTGCCTTATATCGACTGGACACCGTTCTTTATCTCATGGGGTCTTGCGGGTAAATACCCTAAAATATTGCAAGATGACGTCGTTGGCGAAGCAGCGCGTGATTTGTTTGATAATGCTAATGAATTGATGCAAAAGATGATTGATGAAAAGTTAATCGTGGCAAAAGGTGTATTCAAACTCATGCCAGCACGTCGTACTGGTGCGGATACTGTCACCGTTTATGACAATGACCCACAGCAAGGTGGCAGCCCAACCTATCAGTTTGAGCACTTACGTCAACAAAGTGACAAAGCCAGTGGTAAGCCGAACTTTAGCTTGGCGGACTTTATCTCGCCATCGGAAACTCATACTGACTATTTGGGTGGCTTTACCGTCTCCATCGTTGGTACAGAAGCGCTCGCTGAAAAGTATAAAGCCGCTGGCGATGACTATAATGCCATCATGACCCAAGCATTATCTGACCGCTTAGCAGAAGCCTTTGCCGAGCATTTGCATGAGCTGATTCGTAAAGAATATTGGGGCTATCAGGCTAACGAATCCTTAACCAATGATGAGATGATTAAAGAGAAATACGTCGGTATCCGTCCAGCGCCTGGCTACCCTGCCTGCCCTGAGCATACGGAAAAAGGTAAGCTATTCGAATGGATTGGTACGGGCGATGCTATCGGTACTATCTTGACTGAAAGCTATGCGATGTGGCCGGCGTCCTCGGTCAGCGGCTTCTATTACTCACATCCTGACAGTGAATACTTCAACGTCGGTAAAATCAGCACCGATCAATTAGAGAGTTATGCTGAGCGTAAAGGCTGGGATATGAAAACTGCTGAGAAGTGGTTAAATCCGAATTTATAGGAATGAAGTTCAGTTAACTCATAAACATCTGATAATTATGTTTGGCTTACTTATTTAATATAAGTAAGCCATTTTTTATAGAGTAATAGCCTGCTTCACGTCAGCAAACTTATCGCTACCTTGATAACAAAATACTTTTATCATTTCCTGCCTATATACATGCTAGATTATTATCTACTTCACTATTTTGAGAAAGGTTATGAAACAAATTGCTCTACTTTCTAGTTGGATTGGTAAAACTTTTGCAATTTGGGCATTAGTCAGTGCCGTCTTAGGATTTATTTTTCCTGCATTCTTTGCATCGTTGGCTTTCTTAATCGTCCCCATACTGGGTATCATCATGTTTGGCATGGGCATGACTCTGAAGACGGAAGACTTTGTAGAAATCGTCAAGCGTCCTAAACCTGTATTGGTAGGGCTGCTAGCGCAGTTTACCTTGATGCCATTGATTGCCTACTTGCTAACCGTCATCTTTAATCTTGATCCTTTAATCGCCGTTGGCGTTATCTTGGTTGGTTGTTGCCCTGGCGGTACGTCTAGTAACGTGATTACTTTCCTAGCAAAAGGTGATGTGGCGTTAAGTGTTGCCATTACTTCTATATCTACCCTGCTTGCGCCATTTTTAACCCCTATTTTATTAAATGTGTTTGCCGGTCAGCTGATTGATATTGATTTAGCCAGTATGATGCTAACCATTACTAAAATTGTTATTTTACCGATATTATTAGGGGTTATTTTCCACAAATTTTTGGGTAAGAAAATCGAATTTGCTGTCGAGATATTACCGATGATTTCGGTATTGGGTATCTCAATTATCATCGCTGCCGTTGTCGCGGTTTCTAAAGCAACTATTTTAGACAGCGGTGCTATCGTCTTTATCGTCGTTGCCCTACACAATATGCTGGGTTATACCTTAGGGTATCTAATCGCTCGCTTATCCGGCTTCACTGAGAAGCAACGCCGTGCCATTATGATTGAAGTGGGTATGCAAAACTCTGGGCTTGGTGCTGCACTGGCTGCGACTTATTTTAACCCTGTCGCTGCCCTCCCTAGTGCGATATTTAGTGTGTGGCATAACTTTAGCGGCGCATTGGTTGCAAATATTTTTGCTAAGAGGGATGGTAAGTAAGTAACGGTTTTATTGCTTGTGTCTTGATTGTGAATGCTTTAACTTTGATGAATTCAGTTATGATAAGTCAAAGAGTCATGCTGAGTATAAAGCCTAAGATATGAAGACGGCTGAGAAGTGGTTAAATCCGAATTTGTAGAGGTATTAAGAATTTTAAAAAGGGATTCTCAATATTGAGAATCCCTTTTTAAAATTATCATAGCTACTGAAAGATTTGTTTAGATGTTTTCCAAAAACTACGTCACACAACAAACATTACTCGAGCAAAAATTCAATCCTAGTTTCACTATCCTCATTCGGTATAAGCTCAATCGTGAAAGAATCAGTTTTACCAATTCTATTGGCTTCTGCACTAAAATTGCTAAACTTCATCTTACGATTTGGCAGTTTGAACGTGTTCTTGAAAACTCTCAGGTATTCTTCATCATGACTTGTATATTCAAGCTCAAGACTTGGATTATCTACTAATATATTAACTTCCTCTCCACTTATACCACTTAATTGCAATGTTGGATTTGTCTTAATATCTTTTTTTAGATGAACTTTATGTTCGAAAAGAGTATCGTAAACTTCAAGTATTTGCTCATAATCTTTCTCTGAGATTATGCTATCTAAACAGATAAAAGCTTCATAATTCAAATAATCACAAATTTTATAAGCCTTATAAATATAATTTAATAACCACTTGATATGTTTAATATCATCATTGTCTGAAGCATTATTTATTTTAGCTTTAGCAAGAAAGGTATGAGTTTCAGAGGTAAACAAACCAATACTAGCATTCTCGTTGTCGCAAATCTCATTAATTAGGATGTATAGATCTTCTAATTTGCCTAGTGACCTTATATCTTTACCATTCCAGTCATCAAAACAAAAACTCATATTAAAATTTTGAACAACATCAATAATGGAATCATCAAACATAGGCATACCAATTACTTCAAATTTAAAATAACGTTCTAAGCCTCCTATGAAACTTATCGCTTTTAACCCATGAGTAAGATAACCATCAACTTTTACAACAGTTTTATTTCTATCTGAGTCCTGATACGGAACTTTTATATATGCATTAACTTTGTTTATTCTTTTAATTGATACTTTTTTGAAATCAATACCAGTATCGTTTAGCAACTTATTTATAAGACTAGAATCACTTGAAAAATCTATATCTCCATCAATCTCACAATTTAATCCATGCAAAATCAAGTCTTTATATTTTCTTATATTACTGTTATTTGAAAAGTCCTTGATGCTGATCGTTGGTACATACGAATCATCCTTCGGTTCTACGTTATATACTATTGCTTCATTATCGAACTTAGTCGATAATTTTAACCTGTTATCTAAAATCCCTAAGGTTTGAACAACACTTCCATGAACATTGCTTAGAGCATTATTTATCGAGCTTAAGGGCATTATACTCAATAGTGATTGTTGAGATTCTTTGATGTCCTTGTCTGTTTTGTATTTTGTACCAAGACTTTTACTAGTATGTTCCTCAGCACTTACTTTCCAATTTATGAGCATCTCTACTGGGTAAGTTTTAGGCTCTCTATCGATTATTTTATGACAAATCGAACATAACCAAATACCGTTCTTAAAAGATTTTATATCTTTTGCTGTCATTTCGTCATTGAATCTAGGCCCTCCAGAACTTGCTGCGCATATATGAGCAGCTTCTCCTATTACAGTTCTATTATCAATAGTCTCTAAATTTGCAGCAACTGTATTTTTTCGGCATTCAGGGTTTGAGCATAGATTAGCTACTCTATCTCTTAATTTTCGTCTAGTTGATTCTGTAAAGTCATTATCTTTAGCTCTAGCCATTTTATACCCTCAAATTTATATTGAAAACTCTTAAGTTTTATCTTCAGAATTTTTCCCACGCCGACACTTCTCAGAACAATAAATCACTTGTTCCCAATCCTTTTCCCACTTTTTACGCCAACTAAACGGACGCTGGCAAACGGGGCAGATTTTTTGCGGTAAGTTTGCTTTTTTGTGTGCCATCGTCTGCCTCCTTATTCCCGTATACTTCTAACTGACTATTAACGCCTATCTATCTTCTTTTTGATGATCCAACCCTTCATACTTTTTTACGCGGCGACATTGGTCGGAGCAATAGACCATGCTTTCCCAGTTTTTATCCAACTTTTTAGTCCAGCTAAACTCACGCTCGCAGACGGGACATTCTTTTTTACGGACGTTCTTTTTCTTATGCGCCATATTTTTCTCAGTGGTTTATTTCATATATCAGTAGTTTACATCCATTACCAACACCCTAGTCATAATCATCAAATATTTTATTCAGTCGATTGAGGCTATTGACGATTAATTTGCCTGATTGATCGGTACTACTATCAATGGCCAGTTTTTCATCCATGCGCATATTGAGTGGTTCTAACGCTTGCTTAAGTGCGTTTGCCATGAGTACAGTTTGCTGATGAATATCAGGAATATCGCTATCTGCTGTTTGATTCTCATCATTCTTAAGCAGGCTTTCCGTTAAGCTATTAGACAAGCCATCAGCCATTTTATGCGCCAGTTGTTCAACCGCATCGACCAGCTGTACCATCAGCTGTTTCTGCATCTCTTGGCTTTGCTTGAGCTGCTCACCTTCGGCTTTATGATCATGCTTATAGATTTGCATCAGCTGATTGATGCTTTTCTCAAAGCCATTATCGATGCTGTCGCTGACCACTTTGGCGTTATCTACAAAACCCGTGATAAAGCTATCGGCGAGGATTTTTTGTGATTCTAGTTGAGCGTCGATTTTCACTTGTTGTCCCGCTTCTCGTAAGCGAGCAATTTCCTCAGGGTTATTTTGGGTGAGGTATTTTTCAAACTGACTACTGATAGCGTTAAAGCCGCTGGCCAAGTCGACCAACTGGGCGACGATACGTGCACCAGTATCGCCGTCTTCACCGCCCATGGCTTTGTTACGTAAGAAATCCGTTTTGATTTTCGCCCAACGCTGTGCTTCTTGCTCGGTTAGCTCACCGCGCATCTCGCTAAGTTTGAGCAGGTTGCTTTCTGCTCCTGTGGTCAATAGCTGCGACTCGCCCAGATAGTGATCATCTATCAGTTGATTGAGCTCATTATCATTCATGACCGCCGAGAGTTTTTCGGTCATTTTATTCATGTTGCGGTAACTGCCTTGCAGCTTAAATATCGGCTCAACGCGATATTTATCATCTTGCGAAGCAGAAGCAATGTAGGCTTGATTAACATTCAAAATGACTTTTTGCACGGTAAACATATGGCGCAAGATAGCGATAATCTCGTTAATCTCTGAGCTGCTATAGGGATAAGTCAACTCGCTACTTTGTACTTGGGCGAGATTTACATTATCCGCTTTCGCCATTTTAATGAGGCGATGCACATCTGCTAGATCACGATTGGCAAGTGGCGCAAGTACAGCGTTAGAAGTTAACGAGTTTTCGATATAACTCAGTGCGAATATCTCTTCCATACCACTCATGATATCGCCTAAATTATAAATATCAGAACGGTTAGCGAGCATATCAGGGACTTTAAAGGCTTCACCGCTTTCGGTATAGGGATTACCTGCCATGACTACGCAGAACTTTTTACCACGCATGTCATAGGTTTTAGTTTTTCCTTGCCAGACGCCATCGATACGGCGCGTACCATCGCCGAGTGAGATGAATTTCTGCAAAAATTCGGCATGGGTATGCTGAATATCATCGAGATAAAGCATGACGTTATTGCCCATCTCAAAGGCTAAGTTTATTTTATTCAGCTCTTCTCGTGCAGTGGCATTAGGCGCTTTTTCAGGGTCTAACGAGGTGACATCATGACCGAGTGAAGGACAATTAATCTTCATAAAGATTAGCCCCAAACGATTGGCGACGTATTCCATCAAGGTCGTTTTACCATAACCTGGCGGCGATATCATCATCAGGATACCCATCAAGTCGGTACGCTTATCTTCGCCTACGGTGCCCATCTGCTTAGCAAGGTTGTCGCCGATTAACGGCAAATAGCTCTCATTGATCAAACGGTTACGCACAAATGATGATAAGGGACGCGGCATAAACTCATCAAGTCGCAACGCTTCTTTGGCATCGCGCAAGATTTCTGAGCGCAGAGCTAGGTAACGTCTATAGGCAGGAATAACCTGCGTATCATGATGATGCAAACGACTCAAGAAATCATCAACGGCAAAGGTTAAGGTTTGATGTTGGATACGCTGATGCTCACCTAGTAGATGCTTGACCTGACTCTCAAGCGATACTTTACCTGTGCTGCGCTCAAAGCTGGCGACTTGATTCAGCGGATTATTGAGACTGGTCAGCGAAGTCGATGAAGAGGTCGATGAAAACGAAGTGCTCGTTGCCCCTTTATCAATGTTATCAAAGCTTATCCCTGACTCGATAAGACGCTGTACCAAATTTTCCTTTTGACCATCATTGAGTTGAGTGAGTAAGACGGTAATCGCTTCCGGCACATAATGGCGACCACTTGCTAACTGCTGCTGGCGTAAGGTTTTTTCTTCCTCGATTTTGGCCTGCTGTTCTTCACTAAGCGCATTATCGCCGCTTGACTCGCTCTGACTGTCAGCCGTTTCGGCATTGCCATACATTTGGTCAAGTAGCGCATGGAACCATGTAGCCAGCAATTCATAGGCCGATTTGGGCTGCAATCCAAGCTTGCCAACTGAGGATTGTAATTGCTCAAAGCCTGCGCCATTTTGCGCGTTTCCTGATGAACTATTGAGAGTTTTATTCAACTGCTCGCACAACTGCTGGGCTTGTTGGCTAGTCTGCCACTCGATATTGCCATTGGGCGTACTGACTTGACCCATGACGCTGACCAAATATTCACTGGCAAGCTGGACATGGCTTTGCTGAAAGACAGTAGTATTATTAAAAAGAGTGGCTTTATGAATTTGATTGGTTTCTAAATCTGAGCTGTCCTCTAAACCAAATTTATCGTCACTATAAGCGGCAACAAAGTTACGCATTACGTGCGTCATGTCTTCAACCAACAGCGCTTTGGCGGTATCACTACCTAACGTACGGCGCAGTTGTTCAGCGGTGATGGCTCTATCTGTCCAGTTACTCACTCGCGTTAGTACGGACTCATTTAACCAAGCATCATAACCAAATTGCTGTAGTGCTTCTAAGCCAAGTGCTTGTACGAGGCTCAATTGCCAATAGAATAATTGCGCCAACGCCCGTACTTGCGGGGTATAAATTAGCAAACCCGCTTCACGTAGCGTGGGTAATATTTGCAGCAATAACAGCGTGGCATCGTGGTCATGAATACCTTTGTCATAACCGAGCTGATAACGCGGCGTCGCATAAGCTCTGACCAGTTTAGGTAGCGGACTGTCTTCGTCTATCTCACCCTTGCTATCGAAAGTTAACAGCGTCTCATCGTAAGCCTGATATAAGCGCGCTTCGGTCAGTCCGTCTTGACTGTTTTTAGCACTCTCAATAACGCTATAAGCTAAGTATTCTGCGCGGTACACGGTATCGGACTCTGAGGCCCTATTCATATCCCAATACGGACGTAAAGCGTTCAGCTCGGCATTATTAAGTACTTCGTAATAGTCAGTGCCGGTTAGGTGCAAATTCAGTACGCGCGCGCCATTTGACTGCTGACGACTGAGTAAAGTCAAATCTAATGGTTGGGTATTGACTGAAAAACGGTGCTTGCCCAATTTAATAATCTGACCGCCATCTTCAAATAAATCAGACTTATCTTTTAGACTCTTATAGCTCTCAATTTGTATGGCTTTAAGGCGTGCGTCTATGTCATCTGCTTTGACGCTAAAACCCATCGCTTGTAGGTCTTTGGCGATAGCGCGTACTTTTTGTACCAGTCCGTCTGATGCAAAGTAAGTATTGAGCGCATCTTCTTCTTTAAATCCTGTGACCCCCGTACTTTGGGTACGTTTTTTGATACTCTCAAGCATACGCAATGCGCCATCACCTAAATTCTGGGCTTTGCGGTTACGCGCATCGAGCAGTTGCTGCTTATGATTTTCAAAGGTTTCGTAAATCTCTTCACGCTTACTGATAATATCGGCTAAAAACTGATCACCGCTGTTGGTTTCTGGATCGGCAAACTGGCTTTCTAGCTCTTCTAATTGCACCAGTAATTTTGCCATTTGCTCGTCTGACTTCTCGGGCGTATTGGCAATCGATAAGGCATTGGCAATCGATTGACCAAACAGTTTAAATTGCGCGCCAAATTGAGCAACGGCTTCGGCAGAACCGAGATTTTTGCGCTTGTGATTGAGTTTGGCTTTGCTTTGATTTAATCGAGCATAAATAGCAGAAATATCATCAATGATTTGCGTACGCACGGTCGCATCGGCAACGTCTAATGTGCCTAGTAGCTCAGTCAGCAGGTCTAAACCTTGCGCCGTTTCATCGATTTGTTCTAGGACGGGTTTTAGCTCGCTATTGGTTTCAGCGGTATTTAAGCGTTCACTGACATCAGCTAAAACGCCTTCGTAGCTTGATAACGCATCATCAGCACTTAAATATTGCACCGTTTGTTCAGCAAGCTCAGCCTCGGACAGCTCCAATTGACTTTGCAACGCTTTAAGCTTATCGCCGTCTAAATAACGCAAGTCCTCTAAGCTAACCAAATGGCCTTTTTGGCGTCTAATCGCAGACAACTGATCGACATAGTCGCTTGCCGACTCAAAGGTGGTGGTTTTTATTTGCCGCAAGATGTCGTTTTGTTTTTCTTCAGCATTGCTCAGCGCATTTTGGGTTTGCTTTTGGATGCTTTGTACTTTGGCAAACTCGTCAATGACCAGCTCAGCGGTGGCGGTGACTTCTTTAATACTGCCCGCAACCTCATCAAGCTCAGGCTCTGATAGCCAATAATAACTATCAAAAAGGCGGCTGGTATTGTCTGCAAGCTCTTCATAGAGTTTTTGTGAGACGCTTTGGTTGTCGATGAGGCGGGTGATGCTATAGAGATCGGAGATACCGCGTACCAATTCTTTATTACCGATTTTACCGTAAAAACTGGTACTTTCAGGCAGCTCACTCACATACTCAGGTGACGCATAAGGGGTATGCCATATCTGCATCGGGTGGATGCGCGACGCTTCACTTTGATCGCTAAACAATACCAAGCGACCATCTTCAGCGAGTGCCATACCGTTACAGTAAATGGGATTGGCCAATTGCTTTTTAATCAAGTTATATGGAAACAATCCTGTGACGCCTTTAGCGACATCGTAGAATAAGAAGAGAACGTCTTCACCGTTTGGTGAGACAATTTTACGCTTAAATTGTAAGTTTTTAGCACCGGCATGATTGGCATCAAACAACTTATGCTCGCCTGTTTGTAAGTAATAACCGCCAGGGAAAATAATGCCGTGATCCTCAGGCAGCTGCACACATGATTGTCCAATAACATCTAAGCGCAGCACGGCTTCGGTCAAGGTGTTATACACAAAATAGCGGTAACTGTCTTCTCGATACGGCAACACTTTGAGTAAAATTAAACTGCCCACTTTGGCATAAGCAATATCTGCATCGGTCAATGACTGGGTACGATCATTCACAGGCTCGCTATAAATACCTTGTCCTGATTGCGTATTATCCTCAATCTTAATGGTTAGATCGCCACCGACGGTTTCGACAAATATCGTATCTAAGATATTCATATGCGGATATTTGCCATTGATCATCTGATCACGCGTGGTTTCTATCCAATCAAAATCATAGGCAGGCGGCAGCTCAATATCGCGCTCACCACGATTATCCACATAAGCCACTTGCGCAGCCTCTGGCACGCTTTCACTAAAATCCAAGGCAAAACGAAAGACGCGAATATCGCTGATACGCTCACCAATCTGAAACGCCATCAGTAATTTACTGTCTTTGGCCGTCAGCTGGATTAGCCGCGTTTGTTTGTAATATCGATATAACTCATTGAAGTCTTGGACAAAGGCATCTTGATCTAAAAACGTGTTTTTTAATTCTACTTCCTCGAGTTGGTATTCTTCTTCGCCCTCTGCTGGCTCACTCAAACGATATAGCGAGAGCACATCTTTGATATTACTCGCACGTTTGAGACCCATAAATACATTGTAGCCAAATAGCAGGTACTCGCCTACTTGTACCATATCTTGCGCCACACAGTTATATTCGGTACGAATACGTGTGCGAGCAATGACTTGCATCTGGGTGCTGCCAAATTCTTGCAGGCGCGCATGATTCAGCTTGGCAGTTTGTTGCTCTAGACGACTGCCTTGCTCTGTGAGGCGTTTTTTAATAAGCTCATAAGCATTACCTGAAGCAACCGCCTGATCTGTTTGCTCGGCTTTATTATGTTGGTCTTTGCTACCTGAATCGATTGAATTCTGCGTATCCGCCATCGTTGCTCGTCCATTTTTATTTTTAGGCAATAAGATAAATCTAAGGAATTTTTTGAATTAAATAAGCACTTGGCTAATCTAAAAAAACAATTAATCACTGCCGGTTTTTTTAGATTAACCAACTCACTGTCAGGGTTGACGTTGAGTTGGCAAAAAGTAAATGGCAACCTAGATCACCACTTACTTTAATAACACTCTTCATTTACTATTGTGTGCATGGTCAATATTGATAGTTAATCTATTTTTAAAAGTATACAGTGCTGCTGGGATTAATTTTTCGCAGCCTCTGTCTGCGCAAACACAGCAAGCAAGAAAAATTCATCCCAGCAGTACGTGATAACATCTATACTTCTCTTATTTAAGACTGGCTATAGATTAAGCAGGTCTGTCATCGCTTTGCTTATTGGCTTTGCTCATTACCTGATTGGCCATCATCGTATTGATAATGCCGCTCAACGTATCTGACTTGCCAGCGAGACCGTCAATGGCTTTACCAATCGATAATGACTTAGCAAAGTTATCAAAGAAGTGCGCTTCACCGCCAACGATATCGATTTTGGCTTTTTGTAGCGCCACTGCCAATACTTCAGCGTTTTCTTTCGCAATCTCTTTACCAGCTTCAATCGATGCCATCGCTTCTTGCAATGCCGTTTCAAGTCCCATACGGAACTCTTCGTGCTCGCGAGCTTCTTTGCTCATGCTGCCCATGGCATTGAATTTCTCGACCAGACCATCGGCTTCCGCTTGGAAATGGGCGCGGGTTACTTCAGCTTTTGCAAGCCCAACTTCACGCTCAGCCTTAGCATTTGATTCACCGCGAGCGGCGATAACTTGAGCATTTGCTAACCCGATATCACGCTCGGCTTTAGCATTTGACTCACCGCGAGCTGCGATAACCTCAGCATCAGCCATGCCTTTTTCCCGTTCTGATTGTGCTTCCGCTTGCCCTGTGGCCTTGATAATATTGGCTTTGGCAATCCCTTCTTTTTCAAGCGATGATGCTTTGGCTTCTTGAATAGCTGCTTCAGCAAATCCATGCGCAGACTCTTCCGCTTTAATACCTTCAGCCATTTTTATTTTAGCTTCAGAATCCTTAGCAGCGGCTTCAAGATTGGCGGCAGCCAGCGTGGTAATCTCAACGGCTTTATGCTTAGCAGATAGCTCTTCTGCTTCCGCCTTTTTCACCTGACGTACTTTGATTTCTTCCGCATCTGCTTCAGCTGCTAATACGCGCGTTTGCTTAGAACGCTCAGCTTCACTGACTTCACGGACTTCCTTGATACGCTCTTCTTCTTGAGCAACGGTTTTGTCTACTGCAATACGCTCACGAATGACGTTGGCGATTTCTTTTTTCTCAAGCTCAATCGCGCGTTCAGCTTCGATACGCTGTAAATCAACTTCACGCTCACGCGAGACGATTTCTAAATCGCGAGCACGCGTGACTTTCTCTTCTTCGATGACGACAGCACGCAAGCGGTTTTGTCCAGCCACTTCGATTTCACGCTGTTGATTTTCACGCTGAATCGCCAAATCTTGCTCAACCATGATCACGGCTGTCTCAGATTTTTTACGTTCTTCTTCTTCAATCTTGCGCGTTTCAGCGGTTTCACGTGCAATCACAGAAGATATTTCACGGTGCTGTCTGGCTTCGGCATCCGCTTGCTGACGTTCCAGCTCAAGCATAGCTTCTCTAGTCTCAACGTTCTTCTTTTTAACCGCTAGCTCTTCATCACGCTCAAGCTCATTGGTAATGATGTTTTGAAAGGCCGTCAGTTGAGTAATCTTTTTGATACCTTCAGCATCTAAGATATTACTTGAATCTAACGACAATTTTGGCGTTTGCTCTAAGTAATCAATTGCCACGTCTTCTAAGATATAGCCGTTTAAATCATTGCCAATCTCTTTAACGATACTGTCACGAAACTCACTGCGATTTTCAAACAATTTGACGAAATCAATTTGCTTACCAACTGTTTTTAATGCTTCCGAGAACTTAGCATTAAACAGCTCATTAACAGCGACTTTGTCTGATGCTCTCTCAGCGCCAAGAGATTTAGCAACCTTAAGGACGTCTTCTTCGGTTTCATTAACGCGCAAATAAAACGCAACTGTGATGTCAGCACGCATGTTATCCGCGCAAATCAGTCCTTCTTTACCTCGTCTATCGACCTCTAAGGTGATAAGCGAGATTCTCATTAGTTCTTTTTTGTTGATAACCGGCCAAACAAAGCCACCATCAAAACGTACGGCAATTTTATTAACCCCGTTAATAATGAGCGCCGTACCCTGCTCCACCTTAATATAAAAGGCTTTCAGCATCAAAAGTGCTGCCATAACAAAAACAAATGCCAGTATGACAACCACGCCAACGATAATAAGTATATCCACGTTCACTCCCTAAATTTGAACATTCAAATCGAATTTAAAATAGTTAATACCATGCCTTTAAATAGATTATTTGTCGTTTATACATTACTCAATAGTGATTATTGTTTCATTAAATAGTTATTAGATATTCGTTTTGCCTATAATTTATTATTAATAATTGACTACTAGAAATTATTTAACTAAAAAATGTTTTTATCTGATAAAAATCATTTAAGTAATTTTGGTTAAGTAGATTAGTTTTTATTGTTATTTGTCTTTAGCAAGCGCGACTCTGTACGCACCGCTATCATTTAAATACTCTACCAACAGCACTTTATCGCCTTGTTTTAGTGGCTGCTCCACGCTATCACTATCTCGACGAATTTTTAGTATTAATCCTGCTCCGCCATCATTTAGCTCCGCTTCGCCATGCTTATCTGTCACACTAAGCGTCCGTACTATAGCCGTTTTACCGATGTTGTTTGCCGCATTACGTTTGGGAATTTTGGCGATGCTCTTGCGGATAGGTGAAATGATAATACCTGTTAGCCACATGGACACCACTAAGACAAACACTAAAGCCCCAGTCCCAAACAGATAATACAAAATGCCAGAATCAATTCGCTGATGTAGAAAACTGGTATAGACATAGCTTAATAGCCAACCAATCAAACTGACTAAGCTAAGGATGATGATTAAAGGCACGCCATAAAGACCTAACTTAAGCATGAGACCGGTAAAAAAACCAGTGGATGATAAATCAGATACGTTAGTATCACTACCTGAATCCCCAAATTCTACGGTGTCCATATCTACCATGCCTATCAAAGAGACAAGCCAATATAAGCTGACAAACATTACAAGACCGGTAAAGATAACGGTAGGGTATAAACTGATTTTAGTGATAAATATTAAAAAAGATTCTTGCATTGCACACTCTGTCCTTTTGCTCACCTAATCAGGTATTTTTATGACTCGTTTACACAATTTGATGCTATATGACTTAACTCGAATTAGTTCTGTTCAATTCGGC
The DNA here is from genome assembly GCF_002224105.1 of Psychrobacter sp. DAB_AL32B. Taxonomy (NCBI): domain Bacteria; kingdom Pseudomonadati; phylum Pseudomonadota; class Gammaproteobacteria; order Moraxellales; family Moraxellaceae; genus Psychrobacter; species Psychrobacter sp. DAB_AL32B. The sequence continues at coordinate 25,113 of NZ_NEXU01000063.1, forward strand.
TTTAATAGAATTCATACTACATGATCTGATTTTTATATTTTGAAGCATTAGACTGGATTGCTATGTCTTAACTGGTCTTATTGGACTCCATTAACTAAAAAAGCACATCCCAGACTTACATTCATATAATCAACTTATGTTTCTTTATTGGTGATTATATAGGCATCTCATTACATAATACATAGCTTTCGCCACTATCGCCCCCAAATCGGTGAACGTACAACGCCCCCATCTTTGCTACTAATAGCATAGCTTGTATTACCAGATAATGAGTGGATCACCAAGCTACCACTGCTTTGGTTACTCACTTGCCCACCTAAATTTGCATGACGTGTCGGGTAAACAGCATATTGTCCAGAAGGTGATAGACGCGCTGGCTCATCAAGTCCAGTTTCTGCAAGATTCATAACTTGCCCTGTTGCTAGGGTCATAACTGCTGCCTTGCGTCCATTAAGATATGCCAAACGCTGACCATCTACGCTAAGCTGAGGACTGGCGGCATAGCCTCCTGTCGATATAAGGGCGGCGTTACCAGTAGCAAAGCGGTAACGATAAATGCTTGGGCGTCCAGCACGCACTTTATCACTGGTATAAACGAAGCTTTGCCCGTCGCTTGCATAGCTTGGCTGCACTTCAGTGCTAGGCAAAGTAGTGAGCTGTTTGGTACTGCCATCGCTTAAACGCATCTCATAAATGTCAGCATTACCACCAACCGTTGAACTATAGAGCAATTTTTGTCCATCAGGTGAGAATGACGGCGATAAATTGCTGCCCTCAGCATTCACGACCAAATTATGGGTTTTACTTTTGCGCTCATAAATATAAATCTTTGGGTGCTGGCGCGCTGCTTGTTTGCTATAAGCAAGCATTTGACCATCGGCTGACCACGCAGGCGCATAGATATAGCCATTTAACTGATCAATTAATTGGCGGTCGCTGCCATCTGGACGGATACGATACAGTGTCGATACCTTCGCGGCTCCTAAACCTTGCTCTTCTACATAAGCAATGTAGCCTTGCCGGTCTATCGCTGGCATTGCCGCAGTAAGCGGATTATTCATATCAATAGGCGCTTTAGACATATTGTTTGGTAATGTCTGACACCCCGTCAGGATGGCGAGTATTGGAATAGCAAATATTGGAATAACAACACAGCCGCTTATCATGCGAATATTAATAGTCGGTTTTAATACAGCAGTTTTCAACATCATATAAAGTCCGATAAAGCCTTGTGAATGCGTATAAGAGGGTCACAAAATGCAAGCGTTGCATCTAGTGTAACGTACATTGCCTTCTAATTTTAGACAAAAAAATACCCCACTTATTCGTGAGGCATTTTTGCGATACAAGTTTTTAGAACATTTATATTAAATCGCTAAATTATTTAGAGATAGCTTTAAAATGAGCAACTTGATTGCTATTGGTGATGGTTAAGATAGGCGTATTATTAGCGTTATTACTGATGCTATATTTACCTTGTACAGTCGCCATTGTTGCCGTATCAAAGCTTGCTTGTGGCTCAGGGCATGCCATCATAGTAGATAAGACGTTACCTAATACGACATTACCATTCTCAACACTGTAGTTAGCGCCCATGTTATTGCAGGTGTTCACAAATGTAACGCGGTCATTGCCATTATCTTTAAAGAATTTTAGGGTTAATGGCTTAGCTGGATCAAAGAATAACTGACTTACTTTATCGCCATTGGTACGCTTGGCATCAACAAGCTGCCAATCATAGGCTTGTAAAGCATTAGAGGTAATTGGTTGAGTAACAGGTGCAGTAACGCTAGGGGTAGTTTGGCAACCAGCAGCCAATGTACCTACAGCAAGAGTAGCAGCCAGCATCATTTTAGTCATGTTTTTCATATAAACTCCTAGAGGTTTCAAATATTAATATAAAAAGGTAAAAATATTATTGTTTGTCATTTTAACCAGTAGCGTTTGCTCTGATTAATTTTTTGTTTTCTTTAGTCTAAACAATGCGGCCATTATGCCCATTTCTTATAAGCCTGTCATGATAGATTGAGTACCAATTACCGCTATATTTGTTCCACTTTATGGTATTTTTGCTAACATGCCTTGCTAAGCTACCTACTAACTGTTAGCACATAAACTTTTGTTTTATTTTTAAGAGTTGCTTTTTATTTACCTCTAAATTCACACCTGTAGCTAGTCTCTTTCGTTAATTCGTATCGGCAGCTTTCTGTTGTTGCAGAGCAGCATAACCTGCCAGACGTTTGCGTTCAGCCTCATTAAACAATTGCTGCTCAATCTGGTTGATTTGAGTTTGAGCTTGCGTTTTATCAGTATTTTGGCTTAACAGACGCTGTTTTTGTGCTTGATACTGATTAAAGCGTTGCTCAAAGTTGGCATCTTCTTGATCGACTTGTGCAAGCCTTGCTGCTGCTGGTGCACCGACAAGATCGCGACGCATATTATATAACTCCTCAGCCGTTGCACCTTTGGCTTGCATTTGCTCGGTGCGACTCATTAATTCATTCAAATTGGCTTGCTTAGCAATATTAGCTTTGGTCGAATTGTCCGGCATACGGCTGATATAGTCTTGCTTGGCAGCTTCTTTTTGAGCCTCTGATAACTGCTGGTTTTGATTAATTCTTACCATCTCGATACTATAATCATCATATTCATCTTCTGCCCCAAAGAACGCTATGATGGTTTCTTTGGCAAAATGCCGCTGACGTAGCTTAGCCACATCTTGCTTTTGCTGTGCTACGACATTCAAATCTAATTCACCCTTTTCTGTTGCTTGCAACTGTAAATTCCCATAACGGTTTTCTATATCAGGAATCGACTTAAGATAAGCAATATACTGGTCGAATATAGTGACAGCTTGACTGGCGGCAGGTTCTGGCGTGTGACTACGAATATAGCTTTCCACACGGGCATAAATAACGGCTTCCTCTTCTTCACCAAGCGCTGATAAGAAATAATCAAACAAGCGCCGTAAGCCTTCAGTGACGACCAGCTGTTTGTTTTCATCAATGATAATTTCACCATCGACGTCGGTACCTTGCAAGGAGCGCGGTAAATTCTCCAGCCCCGTGGCAAATTGAGTACTATTTTTATTGGATGACATGCCAGCGCCATTATTGGGATTAGCCATATTTATTGAGTTATTTTCAGCGTCATTATTGTCCGTTTCAGATAGAGATTGAGAGGCGTTAACGCTGCTATTATTAGGTTTAAACCACAGAATCACCGCTACTGTTATAGCGATAATTACAGCAATAATAACAACGGGTAAAAAGGGTGAATGGCGATTGTTTGACATAGCAAAAACATCTTATTTAATAAATCAGTTTATATATAAATCCAATATAAAGAAGCAGGGTCAACGCTGTTGACCCTGCTTACGTACGAGCCGGTTATGACCGTGTTAAAGAACAGTGTTATAGATAAGCTTTATAGATAAGCTTTATAGATTGGCTTTCTTTAGACGGTTAACTTGATCACGATACAAGGTTTTTGGGTCAGGCTGTCCCCATGCTGTTAAGCCGAGTACTTGATTGGCTGAATCTAAATGATTCATTCGGTAATCATCACGTACCACATAGCCGAGGCGACTCGAGCAGGCAGATACTAAACCGTCGTTTGGATCGCCATTAAAAGTCGTGCCAGTAAGAGCCAGTAGATAATCACTAGGATCAAGACCATTCGTTATTTGCCCAATACCACTAAATGAGTAATATTTAATACCGTTAACTTCAGTATCCGCTGGCTGACCACAATAACTGGTTGGCATTGCCGCTGGGAATTTAACGTTAAATTTGGCGGCATAATCAGTAGATAGCGCTTCAAGTGCATTCCAACCATCTTGCTCTTGTAACTCCTTCAAGCTAATACCGGCGCTGACATCCATAAAGCCACCGACGAGCTTAAAGAAACCTAGCGCAATCTGTGAGCCAACATTAAACTCTCCTTCACCATAGCCATCATTGGCACTGCCTTCAACAACTTGTTTAATAACCCAATCACTCATTTTTGAGCCTTGCTCTGGGCTTGAGATGGCAGTGACTGATGCCACATATTTCGGTTCGACCGCAGCGACATAACGGCTATCGATACCACCTTGGCTGTGACCGAGTAAGTTAACTTTGGGACTGCCTGAGATGGCACTAATGGTTTTGACTTGTTGCAGTAATTGCTCGCCACGAAATTCGCTATTATTGACGGATGAGGTTTTGGTGGTATAAACCTGACTGCCGCCACTCATTAACGATTCAGGAATGCCATAAAAATAGTCAACCAATCCAAATGCTTTGGTAAAACCACCCAAACCATGCGCCATGACGACTGGGTACTTGGTATCTGTATGTTTTGAGGTAAAATACTTGCTACTGACCAGTTTACAACCAGTGGGATTGGCACAGTTATAATATTGACCAGCTGCTTGGGCAGAAGTCGTTTGTAGAGCCATCAGGATAACACCGGCACCAATGGCACCCAGTGACGGTAAAAATGCGCTCGGCGTAAATACCGCACGAAGGGAAGTTTTTCGGGTCATAACAACATCCTTGTTATAGTGATAGTCGGGGCGTCTTTATATGATATGGCTTAGTTATTGCATCCAGCACCAAGCGATAAAAAACACTGCTAATTCATTTAGCAATCAAAATTACCATACGTCTATACTTTGTAATATTCAACTTATTTTTGCTTTAAAAACACTAGAATTAGTGACTCTATAGTCAATCTAAAACATATAATTTCACTCTTTGCAGTTACTGCTTCCTCATGGAAATAGTGGGCATGTATGAAACTGCGTCAGCAAGTTGCGGCAACAAGTATGGGTAGGCTACGAATACGCACAGTGAAGGTTAACGCAATCAAAACACAGTGCTTTCTGCATTAAAACAGCACCATCTGCATTTATGGTATAATTTATCACCTAAATTCTATAACTATAAGACCGATTATGATGACTAAAAAATCTCTTATCCAATCACCTGAAGCCATAGAAAAAATGCGTGTCGCTGGTAAGCTTGCCAGCGATTTGCTTGTCATGCTTGATCAGCATGTCAGAGTGGGTATTAGCACTGAAGCGTTGAATCAAATTGCTCACGATTATATCGTCAATGTACAAGACGCTATCCCCGCTCCACTTAATTATAATGGTTTCCCTAAATCAATCTGTACCTCAGTCAACCATGTGGTGTGCCATGGTATTCCAAGCGAAAACAAAATTCTTAAAGACGGTGATATTATCAATATCGATGTGACTGTCATTAAAGATGGCTATTACGGTGATACCTCAAAAATGTGGGTCGTTGGCAATGGTTCCATCATGGCGCAGCGTATCTGCAAAGTGGCACAAGAGGCGCTATATGCTGGTATGAGTGTGGTCAAGAATGGCGCACGTTTGGGTGACGTCGGTGCTGCGATTCAAGAAATAGTCGAGCCTGAGCGTTTTAGTATCGTCCGCGAATTCTGTGGTCACGGTATCAGCAATGAATTCCACCATGAGCCGCAAGTGATGCACTATGGTAAAAAAGGCACGGGCTTTGAGCTAAAAACGGGCATGACCTTTACCATCGAGCCGATGATTAATGAAGGTAAATGGCAGACTAAGATTTTACCAGATGAATGGACGGCAATCACCAAAGACCGTAAGCTGTCAGCCCAGTGGGAGCATACCATGGTGGTGACTGACAATGGCTGTGAAGTGTTCACCGCGCGCCCCGAAGAAGACTTGAGTTTTTTAACTCAATAACAGAATATAAGATCGCTTAGGCGGTCTTTTTTTTGGACTGTTATTAATGCTTGTTACTGACTATTCTTGTTGATTTTTTACCTTTATACTTTCAATGTACTGTCGATATACTATCGATAGCTTTTTAGTTTTAATGACCCATATTTCAAACTTTTAACTGGATAAATCTCATGTTTAATTGTGATGTCGCCTCTATTGATTTGACGCCGATGCCTACTCTAACGTGCTCATCAAACATTCCTGCGATAACAGCCTCACTAACAGCAGAACATCTAGCAGCTGATAATTTATTAGCAAATAGCTTGTTAACAGATAAAAGTGTGATAGAAAACTCACTATTAGGCATTTCTGAATGGTTAATCCAAATCAATGACGATATCAGCCGTGCACTCGAACGCGGCGTCAATATTCGGCAGCTGGTTGCGGCGCGGGCTTGTGTCATCGATGACTTACTGATTGCTTTATTCAAATGGTTTGAGCTTGATAAGACGGATTTGGCGTTATTTGCGACTGGCGGCTATGGTCGCGGTGAGCTGTCACTACACTCAGATGTGGATATTTTGCTGCTAATGCCTAGCGAGCTTGATACCAATACGAGTAGCAAAATTGATAATTTAGTGGCGTTACTGTGGGATGTTGGACTTGAGCCAGCCCTGTCAGTACGCAGCGTTAGTGAATGCTTAGAGGCAGCATTAGACCATACCATTGCCAGCGCTTTGTTGGAAGCGCGATTGTTGATAGGTAACGAAACCCTGCAAGATGTGCCGCATCAGATTGTCAATACCCAGTGGTCACCACGTGATTTTTTTGAGGTAAAAATCAATGAGGCAAAAGCACGTTACCTACAGCACAATGCAACAGAATACAATCTTGAGCCCAATATCAAAACCGCCCCTGGTGGTCTACGTGACATCCATATTATCGGCTGGGTGACCAAGCGCTACTTTCGAGTTAGTAAGCTCTATGATTTGGTACAACAAAACTTTTTGACGGAAAAAGAGTTCGATGAATTGAGCTTTGCAGAAGGCTATTTATGGCAAATACGTCATTATTTGCATGAGTTAACGGGTCGTAATGAAAACAAGCTATTATTCGATTATCAGCGTGATATTGCCCAATTGATGGGCTATGAGACGCAACCAGACGACCAACCGAATGCAGCTGTAGAGCGCTTTATGCGTGACTATTATCGCTGCGCCATGCAGATATCGACGCTGTCTGAAATGCTGACCAATCACTACTATGAAACCATCATAGAGCCACAATTACCGGATGAGGAGCGCCCAAAGAAGCAGCCTATTAATGCTCGCTTCAATCAAGTCGGTGAGCAAATTGCGATGGCGCATCACCGAGTGTTTGCCCAGCACCCTGAGTCGATTTTAGAGATGTTTTTACTCATGGGTCAATATGGTATCAAAAATGTACGTACGCATACCTTGCGTGCACTAAAAATTGCAGCGCGTGGTATTGATCAGGCTTACAGAGATAACCCCACGCACCAAGCGCTATTTTTAGCCAATTTAAAAGAGCAGAATTATCTCTTTCATCGCCTTCGTACCATGAATCGCTACGGGGTTTTGGGCAGCTACATCCCTGCCTTTGCGCAAGTCACCGGTCTGATGCAGTATGATTTGTTTCACCGTTATACCGTTGATGCGCATACCTTATTTTTGATTCGTATTTTGCACCGTTTCACTGACCCGCGTTTTTATGAAGACTTTCCCCTAATCAGCTCTATCTTTCAGCGTATTGAGCGCAAAGAGATTTTGGTATTGGCAGCGATGTTTCATGATATCGCTAAAGGTCGTGGCGGCAATCATAGCCAACTTGGCGAAACAGAGTCCATTGAGTTTTGCCTAGCCCATGGTATGAGTGTTGCCGATGCCCACTTAGTCGGCTGGCTGACCCGCTACCATTTATTGATGTCGATGACCGCACAGAAAAAAGACATCTCAGATCCAGAGGTAGTGACGCTATTTGCAGACTTAGTCGGTAACGTCACTCATCTAAATCATCTATATGTGCTGACAGTTGCTGATATGAATGCTACCAATCCTCAGCTTTGGAACAGCTGGCGTGCGACCCTCATGAAACAGTTATATTCGCAAACGCGACGTATCTTACGTGCAGATATCGATGCGCCGACCAACCGTCAAGATATGATTAGTGCCACGCGTAAACAAGCACTGGTGATGCTTGATAATGTCGACAATCAGCATATGAATCGCGATGAGGTGCTGAGATTATGGGATGACTTGGGTGATGAGTATTTTCTGCGGGAGATTGCAGAAGACATATTATGGCATACCGAAGCTATTTTGAATCATCCGCCTATAGGTCGAGCTTCTGACGCTGACAGTGCGCCATTAGTCGTCCTACGTGAACACCGTGAGCTGGCGCTTGATGCAGTGCAGGTTTTTATTTACACCCAAGATCAGGTCAATTTATTTGCGGTGACCATGGCAGTATTTGATCAGATGAATCTAGACGTTTTGGATGCACGCATCATTACCGCCACCCGTGATTTTGCTTTGGATTCTTACGTGCTACTGGATCGTAGTGGCACGCTACTGGTCGATGCAGATAGTCAACAAGAACTTAAGCAGCGCTTGATTGATGCCTTTAAAAACCCTACCGTTCCCAAGCTAACTAACAGACGGATTCCACGCCAGCTTAGACATTTTGAAGTCGCTACCACGATTAACTTTGAGTTTAATGAGGCCTCAAATCAGCATATTATGAGCTTAGAGACACTTGATCAGCCAGGCTTGCTCGCCCGCGTTGGACAAGTGTTTTTACAACAGCAGATTGAGGTACATGCGGCACGTATCACCACGTTGGGCGAGCGCGCAGAAGATATGTTTTATATCAGTGATCAGAACGATCAAGCATTATCCGCTGATAAACTCGACACTTTAAAAGCGACCCTGATAGAAAGCCTTAGTATACGTAATGACAATACTTAAGTTAACTTAACTTCGCTCAGCTCAGCTTAGCTTGTACCTAGATACTTAGCTATAAAGTATGATGCTCCAAGATAGCAGTTTAAGACCTGTCATTTATCCAGCGATTGAATAAATCACTATATAAACGACAGGTTTTATATCAGGCTTTTGTATATGACGCCACGAGCATGTTCTTTCAGCGCGTCATCGGCAAGCTCCAGAGGCAGTATCCCTGCGTCTACTTTCTGGTCTCCATAGATTAAGCGTCCAGCATCAACTTCCTTTTGTAGCAAGCGGTGCAAGCTTGCTAAACGGAATTGTGCATCATAATACCTATAAATCTCCTTTAAAGAGATAGGCGCTTTGGCATGAACATCACGATAAAGGCTATCGACTGCCAAAATCGTCATCTCATTTAGGGTCTCTTCACTCGACAAATCGGCTTGGTTAATTTTACGTTCTAAATGAGTAGTAAATCGACCCTTAAACCCAAGCATAATGACAAAAATCAGTGTGTGTATGACAAATATAGTAATATATTGCCATAAAGGTAGCGATATATCTAACAGCTTGCTGAGCAACATTAATACCATGGCAACAACCACGTAGGTAACCAATTGCCACAACAACCACATCATAAAGCTGTTTTCTCCAAACCAAAACATTTGGCGCTCTTTTAAAAGAGTCAACTGCTGACGTGCCTGCCACCAAGCTTGCTCCCGCTGTTTTAGTTGTTCATATAATTCAATACGCTGATCATTATCAAAATATTTTTCATTGATATTGTTAGCGTTAAGACCGTCAGTTTTAAAAACACCAGGCATATCAAGTTATTCCTAAAATACGTTGCTATAAAAGCCAACCATTGTTTTTTCTTAGTTATAGGTTATATCATGTCAGCTTTATACTAAGGCTAGTAGCATGGTTAACACTGGCTATGGCTCAGTGTGCGCTCATTTGAGACGCTATAGATTGTGATTGATAAACATGAGAAGAAAAGACAAAAAATAAGAGAAGTGCTACACTGCTTGAATGTAATTTTTCTTTATAACTTTATTATTAATTGTCTATTATAGTTAGCCTAATTATGAATCACAACTTGACATATCTGCACCCCTACCCCTTCGCTAAGATGGCGACCTTGCTAGCTGATAGCACTCCAGCCCATGGTTATAATGAAATTAAGCTGGGTATTGGCGAGCCAAAGCATGAGCCACCAGCATTTGTGCTGGACGTGCTACGCGAAAACTTGGACAAAATAAGCCTTTATCCAACGACAAATGGGATATTTGAGCTACGCCAAACCATTGCACACTGGCTTGAGAAGCGCTTCTTTTTAAATCATGTCGACCCTCATACGCAAGTATTGCCAGTGATGGGTACTCGCGAGGCGATCTTTAGTATTGTGCAGGCTGTGATTGACCACAAAGTAGAAAATACAGACGCTATTGAACCGCTTACCGTTAGCCAACCACCAACGGTCGTCATGCCCAATCCTTTTTATCAAATATATGAAGGGGCGGCGTTATTAGCACAAGCGACGCCTTACTTTATACCGTGCACAGCAGATAATGACTTTAAAGGGGATTATCGCGCCGTACCAAAAGAGGTATGGACACGTACGCAGTTATTATTTATTTGTAGCCCAAATAACCCGACTGGCTCGGTGATGACGATGGACGACTGGGAGCAAATATTTCGTCTATCAGACCAATACGGCTTTATCATTGCCAGTGACGAATGTTATAGCGAGCTATATTTTAAAACACCGCCAATAGGTTTATTACAAGCCTGCGCTGCCCTCGGTCGCCATGATTTTAAAAACTGTGTGGTGTTTCATTCTTTATCCAAACGCTCAAACTTGCCCGGTCTACGTTCAGGCTTTGTGGCGGGTGACGCCAAGATTTTGCAGGCTTATTTACAGTATCGTACCTATCAAGGCTGTGCGATGCCGATTCCACATCAGCTTGCGTCTATCGCTGCGTGGGAAGATGAAAAGCATGTGGCACACAATCGGGCACTGTACCAAGAAAAATTTGCTTTGTGGATGTCTGAGCTTGGTGAATTATTAGATTTACGCATGCCTGAAGCGGGCTTTTACTTTTGGATAAAAGTCCCTGAGCAGTTCGATGGTGATGATGAGCTGTTTGTCAAAGCATTATATGAACAAGCCAATATTCATGCACTTGCTGGGCGTTATTTGTCACGCGAAATTAATGGGAAAAATCCAGGACAAGGCTATGTGCGCATTGCCTTAGTAGCCAGCGTTGATGAAAGCCGTGAAGCGATTAGTCGCATTCGAAAACTACTGGGTGCGTAAGTTCTAACTTTAAAAAATGAAGTGATTTAAGCGGTAAATATTAAAATAATCGCTAATAGTTTATCTAATCTTAAAAAGCCGTCAATAACCACAATATTTTTATGGTTATTGACGGCTTTCTCCTAAACAATGTTATAGTAAAAATATATCGCCACTATTCTTTATACTAACTTATCATTCGTAATATACCTTTCACTGAACGTGCCATCAAGGATGATGCCATGCCCCATCTTGATTTTACCCAACCGCCATTTGATGTGTTAAGCGCTGGTGAACGGCAAAGTATTAAAAAAAATACCCAAGTTCGTTATCTTGCCAAAGACGAAGTGTTGCCGGCGGACGATTTGCAGTACTTTTATGTGGTACTCAAAGGACAGATCGAGCAACTGCTTAATGGCGAGTTTTTCGCCGCTTATCTAGGGAGCAATCATACCGATCATCTCAATAGCAATGATTGGTTTGATAGTCGTCGCCTGCCAGAATCGCTCATAGAAGAGAGTCTACAAAAAGGTAGTATTCAGCAAGCCACAAATTCAGCGATAACCCCCTATCAATTTCGTGCGACTGAAGACACTCTGTTGCTGCAAATTAATGGATCAATCATTGATAAAATCAGTGCGCAAAACCATCTGGTTCGCCAATTATTATCAGAAAACTTACCAGAACGATTGAAGGCTTTGCAGCAGCGACGTAGCGGGCAGAATCTAGACACTGAGAGTTATAACGACCAACAAGAAGTGCAGCAAATCATGCTGCAACCGGTGATCGATGTCGCTTTATTGCCGGTACATATCGTTGATGCAGATAACAGCATATTTCAAGCAGCACGCATCATGACTGAGGCTGGACTTAAGCATGTTCTGGTACGACCATCAGGGCATTTAGAAGATAAAAATAGCTCTGATCGTACGCTGGGCATTCTAACCGATACCGATATCTGCCGCGCCGTTAGCGACCAGCAAAATCCTGCTACCACCCTTTGTCAACGTTATGCGAGTTTCAACCTGCGCACCATCGATTTCGATGATGAGATTGGCGATGCGCTATTGACCATGACTCGCTACCGTATTCATAGGCTGCCGGTGATTGACGCCAATGGCCAAGTCGTAGGCGTACTCGGGCAAAGTGATATGCTCGCTCATATTGGTCATCATTCACAGCTGATCAGTATTCAGATTGAACAGGCAACAGATTTACCCAGCTTAGATACGGCTGTCGAGCTCATCGGGCGCTATATTCGTGCACAGCATCAAAACGGTATAAAAATGGGTAATATTAGCCGTATGGTACAGACACTCAATGCGCAGGTTTTTACCAAGCTTTGGCAACTTATCGTCCCTGATGAAGTGATGGCTAATACCTGCGTTATCGTCATGGGATCAGAGGGTCGCGGTGAGCAAATCATGCGTACGGATCAAGATAATGCCCTGATCATTCGTGACGGCTTTACTCATCCTGAGTTGGCACAGTTTGCCGATACCTTTAACCAGCAGTTAGCAAACCTTGGTTATCCGCTGTGTAATGGCAATATTATGATGACCAACCCAATTTGGCGTCAGCCGCTAAAGCAGTTTGAAGCCCAGATTAGTTTATGGTTTAGAAACACCGATCCGAAGCACAGTATTTATTTATCGGCTATATTTGATGGTGAATACGTCTGCGGCGATGAGTCACTACTCACTCATGTCCGTCAACACTTAAAAATAGCCCATCGTCAGTCAGATGCGATGTTTGTGCGTCAGTTCGCCCGTGCAGCGCTGCAATTTGGCGATGTCAGTCAGTGGTGGCAAAAGTTTGTGCCGCTACTGGGCGGCAAGTCTAGCTCTTATGATATTGACCTTAAAAAAGCCGGTATTTTTCCACTGGTGCATGGTATTCGTACTTTAGCATTAGAAAACGATATTTTTGACGCCCCTAGTAGCAAAGGGCGTCTGAAAGCGTTGGTGCAAGTACGAGCCTTAAATCAAGAGCGTGCTGATACCTTGCTTGAGGCATTAGAGTTCTTTATGGCGCAGCGTTTATCGGTCGCGCTGTCGACAGATGATAAACATGCTCATGAAGTTGACCCAACAACATTAACCGCACTTGAGCGTGATTTATTAAAAGAGTGTTTGGCGGTGGTCAAAAGTTTTAAAGGTCAATTGAGTCGCCATTATCAGCTTGAATTTGGTTAGGGCAGATTGGCTAGCGTTGGAGATAAAATGATATGAGTTGGCTAAAACAGTTATCGTCTTCTTGGCAAAAAAATCAGTTACAGCGCCCTGAGCTGGCATCGATGTTTACTAGACCTATGGCTGGACAATGGGTAGCAATTGACTGTGAAATGACGGGACTCAATCCAAAAAAGCACCACCTATTATCTGTTGCAGCCATTCATATCAATGGTGATACGATCGACACCGGTAATGGTCTACATTTGGTTTGCAAGCCACCTGTGATGCCTGATCGCGATACCATTATTATTCATGGTTTGCGCACCGCTGATGTTGAGCATGGGATGAGCTACGATGAAATGCTAGCGTTACTGCTACCTTTTATTGATAATCGTCCTATAGTAGGGTTTTGCCCGCTGATAGATACGGGGTTTTTAAATCCTTTGGTAAAGCGCTACATGGGTACTCATTTGCCAAATGAGGTAATTGATGTCCGTCAGCTATATAGTCGACGGATGGGCGATCGTACGCAAGGTATCCCCAATCAATCGCAGCATTTGACCAATATCTTAGCGCACTACGATATTCCTGAGCTTGGCACTCATGATGCTTATAATGATGCCATCATGACAGCGATGGCGTTTATGCATGTGCGCTGACTTTGACTATTTTGATAAAATAGTACGATAAAATCATGCTTTCAACCAGACCCTAGATCTACGAATCTGCATCTACGCGAAAATAGCAACTCATGTTACCATAGGTTGTTTTTGCCACCTGATGATAGACTGCTCATGCTTCCCACATTTAAACTTATTAAACACCCTACAAACCACGCCAAACTGACAGCTAATAGCCAACATTTAAAACCGTCGAATCACATCACCAAACGCTTATCAATACTCATCTTATTTGCCACTCCTATTGTAGCGCCAATACACGTGCAAGCCGCATTACCAGAAGCGATCGAGACGGCGCTAGCGCGAGCTGATTTGACCGCAGCGGATATCAGTATCGTTATCACGCCAGTGGGTGATAAAAACGCCAGTCGATTACCCTCTCCTATTAAGGTTATTAATAGCGGTGATATTGATAGCACTAAAACTGATAATAATAATAAGATTGACAATCAATCAAAGCCCGCAAGCACGGATAATGCAAATACTGACTCTCATAGTATTAATAAACAAGCGACGCAAAATAATAATGCCAATAAACAAGTAGTAAATCACCAAAGCCCATTGGTGACGATTGAAAAACGGACAATTACACAATACGAAAAACAACTAAATGCTTATACCGATGATCCTTATACCTATCAAAGTCTAGAGAGCAGCCCATCGCTATTGCCAGATGGGGCATCAACGCCTGCTAACCATCGTGCTAACCATAACAATAGAAACGATAATAGAAATGAAAGCAACAGCAACAGCAACAGTAGCAATAAAAATAAGCAGGTTATAACCAACACTTCAATAAAAATCTCGTTTTCACCGTTACTAAATCATCAGCCCGATATCGCGCGTACACCCGCCAGCACAATGAAACTCGTCCCTAGCTTTATTGCGTTAGATACCTTGGGCGCTGACTTTGTCTGGCATACACGTGTCTATCACACAGGCATCATTATCGGTGACCAGCTATATGGCGACTTGATTATTCAAGGTAGCGGTGACCCAAAAATGACTCATGAGCGTTTGCAACAATTGTTATATAAAGTGCAAACGTCAGGTATTCGCCATATTAACGGCGATATTATCATTGATAGCACCATTTTTAAAAATGTCAGTAAAGACCCTGCTGCCTTTGATAATGCACCTCTGCGCCCTTATAATGCCAGTCCTGATGGTTTTTTGGTGAATTTTAGTAGTATCGCTATCCAAAGCTATCCGCTAAGTAATACCCAAGCACAGCTGACCTATACGCCGCAATTAGCAAACTATCAATTGCCTAACATGATAAATATACGCGCAGCTGCCTGCGGTCAAGCTCGTTACAGTCTCGCACCGCAGTGGCAACCGACACAGCTGACACTAAATGCCAGTTTACCGGACAGCTGTGGCGAGCATGCCTTTTATGTCGCTTACCCTGATGCCAAAGATTTTGCGGCGCGCGTCATCGCAGCCAAATGGCAAGCACTTGGTAATACGCTAAGTGGAAAAGTTATCAGCCAAGAAACCCCTTATGATGTGAATAAAAAACCCAAATCACTGCGCGGTTTGGCAGCTATACCTATGTCACCATTACCAATTGTCAGCTACCCATCGTTAAACTTGACGCAGCAAATTTATGATATCAATCACTTCTCTAATAATGTGATGACTGAACAAGTGGCGCTATCTATAGCGGCTTATAAAAAATCCAGCAGTGACGAGACCGTCAATGCAGCCATCAATGAAACCATAAATAAAACTGGTAATAAAACCATTGATAAGCTCCAAACCAGTTTATACCAGTTTAGTAAGCCTACGACAACGAGCTATCCTGCTGCCTTACAGACCATAAACCAATGGTGGCAAACCCATCTGACCACACCGCCGCCACATCTCACCAATGGTTCAGGACTCTGCCGCGACTGCACGATCAGCGCCGCTAATTTAAGCGAGCTATTGACCTACGCTTACAACCATCCAAGCTTTGATGCCTACGTCAGCTCATTAGGTATCGCTGGGGTCAGCGGTACTATTACCGCTCATAGCGAACGCTTACCTGAGTCACAAGCCATTGGTCGATCTTGGATAAAAACGGGTACCTTGAATAATGTCACTTCGATGGCAGGCTATGTCAAAGGGCTGTCCGGACAAGATTATGTGGTGGTTGGACTGATCAATAGCGAACAGGCGCTAAATGCTTATACAGCAAGACCGGTTTTAGATGCGATGCTTGATTGGACGGCGCAGCATTGATCGTTTTTTATTATAGTCAATATACTTTATAAGCAAGACAATGCTGCTGGGATAAATCTTTTGCAGCTTTTATCGAAACGACGCTCTCCCCTTTATAAAGGTCATCCTATGTCACGCAAATCGCCGCAAATTAGTAAGTCCACTACTCAATCAGGACCTCATGGATTGCCGCCAAGCGCAAAAATTACTCAACCTAAACTGACACCCTATGTTGGATTTTTTGCCGTTGGTTATATTCTTGCCAGTGCGCTATTTATGATTATTCAAACCAAGTTTCCCTTAAACGCGCAAATGGTGACCGTACTATCTATCATTATGGGCGCTTATATTGCGGTGCAGAAATTTATCAAGCATCAACAGCGCGCACTGGATAGCAGTGAAATCAATCGCTTAATGTTCGGTGGGGTAGCTGTGGTTTGGCTGCTCACTGTCGTTTATTTCTTAGGTATCTGGTTCTTTTTATTTGATGCAGTGAGCCGTGAGGTGCTACTCGATATGAGCATGCAACAGCCGCTACCGCTGCTTTCTGCATTAATCATGATATTGGTACTTAGTTTAGTGAGCGCACGTATCAGTATTTGGGCCCTCAATCGTCTACTCGATCCTAATCGCAAAGCCAGTTAAGTGCTTATTGCTATTGAGTGATGATTGAACGCTTTAACGTCATCGACAAGCGACTACAAAGTTTCTGCCCTATTCATACGTAAATTCCGTTACGCTGTCTGTAGGACGATTAACTTTAATTAGTAGGAGCTAAGACCATGGACACACTTTTTTTTGACAATATCGATAAGCTTGGGCGTATCGTTCTGACTACGGTCATGGTTTATATTTTGATTGTGGTCGCCACCAAAATCTCTGGCAAACGCTCTACCTCACAGCTCAATAATTTTGATTGGATTGTCACCGTGATGATTGGCTCATTGAGCGCCAGCACTATTTTGCTCAAAGACATCCCTTTTATCGAAGGTATGTCTTCTATTGTAGTGCTCTATTTATTACAATTTTTGGTTACCAAATACGCTTCTATTTCACCGCAATTTAGCAGTTTTATTTTATCTGAGCCGCGCATTGTTTTTTATCAAGGGCAGTTTTTGCCTGATGCGATGCGTGCCGAGCGTCTGACTCGACAAGAGATTGAATGCGCCATGCGTTCTGAAGGTATTCACCGTTTCGATGATGTCGAGGCCGTTGTTTTTGAATCGGACGCCAAACTCACCATCATTCCAAAACCTACTTTGTCTGATAATAGCGATAATCCTCAGTGGGAAGATGGCGCGGTATCAGAGACAATTGCGCCACTTATGTAATGTCGCTACTAAAAAGCGCTACTAATAAAAAACTTGAGCAATAAAAAACCTTAAATATACCAATAAATGTGCAAAAATTAAAAAGGATAGCCAATATATATTAGCTATCCTTTTACTTTTGACACTTTTTCCTAAATGCTTTTTCTCTCGTTATTCTTGCTTCAATAGGTTTATTTTAAGTAAAAATAACCAGAGCTGCTATCAATAAATGATAGGATTAACGGCAAATTTACTTAATACGCTGCCACGTTTGCGAGCGACCAAAGACTGGTGAACCGACATAGCCGCGTAATTTCATGCTTTGACCATTATCACTCAATGTAAGCTTTCCAGAATAGGTTTTTCCTGACTCAGGATCGACCAGTTTGCCATCACTCCATTGATTATTACCATCAGCTTTTAAGCCTGACAATATTTGTAATCCTTCAATAGGCTTGTTCTTTAGGCTACCGGGACACTTGGTGCAAACGGCGTCAGCATTTTGTTTATTGAGGACTTTGATAATTTTTCCTGACACTTTACCACTGTTTTCAGTGAGCTGAATAACGGCTTTTTTTTCACCGGTTTTATCGTCGATAGTTTGCCACTGTGTGCCATTTAAAGAAGCAGCAAAAACAGAGGTAGATAGCAGTGCACCGGCACTCAGGGTAAGTAAACTTGATATAGTACGATTCATGAACGACTCCTTTCGCTTAAAAAATGTTTCAAGCTAGCTTTTGGTTTATTATAAAGACATCATACTGTTGTTCCTTATCTCCTTAAGAAACACCTCACTTTCTTGAACTCTTTTTAAGCAAGTAGTCTTTAAGAGAACAACTTCTAGAAAGGCAATCTTTAATAAAATAGAAATTAAAGAACAACTGTTTGTCGAATGCTAGTAAAGCACAAAATCTGGCTTTGTAAAAGGTTCGTTTGTTACATTACCTTAAGCGCAGAATTTTTTTGTTACAATTAATCATCTATTGAAATGGTACACACTATGAAAGTAAGAATATTGACCGTTGGTAATAAAATGCCAAAATGGGTACAAACTGGTTTTGATGAATACTACAAACGTATCCAGCCGATGCTCAGTACAGAAATTGTTGAAATTGCTGCGGCAAAACGCGCTAAAAACCCTTCGGATGCCAATTTGGCTCAATACCGTGAGCAAGAAGGTCTGGCAATATTAGCCGCTCATGCTGCTGGAGGACGTGAGCAATTATGGGTATTGGATGTGAAAGGTAAAATGCTTTCCACTGAAGATTTGGCAGACAAACTGGCTGATGGCATGCAGCAAGGTGATGATATTGCCTTGATCATCGGTGGTGCCGACGGTGTATCACCAGAGGTATTAGCAAAAGCAGATGTGAAATGGTCATTATCAGCGCTTACGCTACCGCATCCTTTAGTACGGGTTGTGCTCATGGAGCAGCTATATCGAGCGATGAGTATCAATCATAATCATCCTTATCACCGTGGTAATTAAAACCAATTACTTGATATAAAACCATCATTATTAATCACAATGATAAACAGATTGAAAACTGGGCGCGTGCCCTAATAAATGCAACATGAGATATCCTAAACCTGCAACACCTAATGCTCAAAGTGCCAATCAGCAACGCGATGACAGTCGTGACGATTTGTCTACGCCACTAATATCGACGCCAATCACAGCGGCGGCGGCTTGGGCAGACGCGCCGACTATATCGAGTGCAGCGAAACGACCGAAACTACCTGCGCTATTTATCTCGCATGGTGCTCCGACGCTCGCTATCGAACAATCAGCCACGACAAGCGCGCTGGCACGTATAGGTCAAAACCTACCTAAGCCCCGCGCTATCGTCATTATGTCTGCGCATTGGCAATCGGCCAAACTTGAAATCAGTAGTAATCCGCAGCCAAAGACTTGGCATGACTTTTCAGGCTTTACCCCTGAGCTGTATGAGCTTCAATATCCTGCTGCTGGTCACCCAGCACTTGCCGAGACGCTGGCGCAGCAACTGAGCGCGCGCGGTATTGTTTGTAGGGTTAATCCCTTGCGTGTCAGCGACCATGGCGTATGGGCACCACTTTTACACCTGTATCCGCAGGCCGATATTCCTATAGTACAAATATCCTTGCCACACTATTATGACAGTATCGCCTGCTATCAATTGGGCGCACAATTAGCACAGCTACGCCATGAGCAAATTCTGATTATTGGCTCAGGGAATATTACGCATAATTTACAGGCGCTACGCTGGCAAGCAGAAAGTATTGATCAAACCGCAAAAAACTTTAAAGTCTGGTTACTACAACAGCTAAAAACAGACATTCCTAGCGCTCTAGACTGGCAGCAATACCCTGACTACAAGGATATACATCCAAGCGATGAGCATCTACTGCCACTATTTTTTGCTTTAGGTGCTGGTCAGCGCGTATCTGTCGTCCACCAAAGTATGGCGCACCATAGTTTGGGCATGGATATCTATCGCTTTGATTAAAAGAATTGAATCAAAGCAAAAGCAATAGATATAAAGCGTCAGACAGATATGGACAGGCATATAAAACTACATCTCAAAAGCAAGTTTGGTAAATAAACCGGCGCGCTCCATCTCTCCAGCGACACTCAACAACGTCGTTTCATCATTCATGCGCCCAATCAGCTGCATACCAATTGGTAGGCCTTTTTTGCTCATTCCGACGGGCAATGACATAGCCGGTAGTCCAGTAATATTACCCAATAAAGTAAAGCCCATTTTTCCTAGTACTGGCGAGCTTAACTTTTCAATCATTCCCGAACTAAAGGCATATTTACCCATATCAATGCCTTTGTTTAGCAAACCCGCACTACGCATAAGCATCTCATCCATCCGACTTGGTGGTAGTACGCCATGTTTCACTGCCGGTGTCGGGACGGTTGGGCACAAAATCATATCGTAGGTTTCGAGCAACAGACCGGTTTGATATTGGCTATCATGCCAGCCATGCTTAGCATGAGCCAAATCAACGGCAGATAATGAACGTCCAAGCAGCGTCATATTATACGTTTGCGGCTCAAGATTTTGTATGTGCTGTGCACCGTGGCAACGCTCGATATTATCGATGGTAAAAGCAGTATGCGCACAGACTACCACTAAAAAATCATGCCAAAACTGTTCAATATTAATATTAGGTTCAGCAGGCACCACACGATGCCCCATGGCTTCCAGTTGTTTAGCCGTCTGCTCTAATACGGCAAGTACTTCTTTATCGACCACAGTGTTAGCGACCAACGGCTGTTGATGCAAGGCGATGGTTAATTGCCTTGGCGCGCGCATTGCGGCCTCTAGAAAGGTTCTATCTGGTGGCGCAATAATATAAGGCGCACCGATCTCTGCACCGCTTGTAGCGTCAAGCATGGCGGCACTATCGCGCACGCTACGCGTAATCACATGATCTGCCACTGCCCCTTCCCAGCCTTCGCCAAATAAGGGACCCATTGGGTTGCGACCACGACTGGGTTTAAGTCCAAATGTACCACACCACGCGGCAGGAAAACGAATAGAGCCACCACCATCACCAGCGCCTGCCATCGGTACGATACCGCTTGCCACTGCCGCCGCACTACCACCCGATGAACCACCAGAGCTATAACCTTTCTTAAAAGGATTGTGAGTCACGCCATGCGCTTTTGGTTCAGTGGTGATAATCAAGCCAAATTCTGGGGTATTGGTTTTACCAAAAGTGTTCACACCCGTGGCTTTCATACGCTTGACGATTTCGTTATCGCTTTTTGATATAATACTGACACTACGGCTGCCCATGGTGAGAGGTTCATCAGCGAAGCTAAAAGATAAGTCTTTTAATAAATAAGGGACGCCGTTAAATACACCGGCTGGCAGTCCTGCCTGCGCCGCATCATAAGCACGCTCGTCAAAACGATGAATAATAGCGTTCAATTTAGGATTGAGCTGATTGGCTTGATCGACTGCCGCATCAAGCAACTCTTTAGCGCTGACTTCCCCTGCATTGACTAAGGCTGCTAGCGCTAACGCATCGTATTGGGTGTATTCTTTAAACATAACCGACCTTCCTTGGAGAGTGACTGAATTAAGGTTTATTTTTTAAATCTTATGCTTATCTGTCTCATAATCAATTACCAGTTTAGTATAAAAAATCATTGCTTATGATGGATAAACAAACTCATTGGTCATTTGAAAACATAAGTGTCTATTATTAATAATGGATGTAATCGTAAATGACCACATATATTCCAATAATAAAAAAGCGAGCTACTTTATTTAGTAACTCGCTTTTTTATCATTGAATTAAGCTTTATATTTTTACATTAGTAGCTCACGTTTACCACTTTTACCCATCGAGCTGACCAGTCCAGCATCCTCCATTGAATCTACAATTCGCGCGGCACGGTTGTAACCAATGCTGAATTTACGCTGGATACTAGAAGCAGAAACTTTACGTGTCTCCATAATAAAACCAACGGCTTCATTATAAAGATCATCATCTTCACCAGAGGCGCTGGCACTACTGCCGCCACCGGGACTAGACAACTCAAAATTGCCAGCCATATTATCAATATAATCAGGTGCACCGCGCTCACGCCATGCATCACAGACACTATTGACCTCTTCATCGCTGACATAGGCACCATGGACACGATCCGGTTCAATCTGTCCGGGCCCTAAGAACAACATATCACCATTACCAAGCATATCTTCTGCGCCACCACTATCCAAAATAGTGCGCGAATCCACTTTTGAGTTCACTCGTAGCGCCGCTCGTACTGGAATATTGGCTTTAATCAAACCGGTAATGACATCGACTGACGGGCGCTGAGTCGCTAGTATCAAATGAATCCCTGCTGCCCGCGATTTTTGCGCCAAGCGTGTAATTAATTCTTCAGCTTGCTTACCAACCTGCATAATCATATCGGCAAATTCATCGGCGACGATGACAATCATGGGTAATGTTTTAAGCTTAGGTGCTTGACTAATACTCACGCTGTCATTGGGTCGCCATAATGGGTCAAGCATGGGATTACCTGATTTTTCAGCAGCAATAACTTTTTTGTTAAACTCATTCAGCTTACGGACTTTTAATAAACTCATGAGCTGATAACGGCGTTCCATCTCTGCGACGCACCATGACAAAGCACTGGCAGCTTCGGTCATATCGGTCACGACTGGCGTCAGTAGATGTGGAATATCATTATAGTTGGCAAGCTCAAGCTGCTTAGGATCGATAAGAATCATCCGCAGCTCGTTTGGCGTATATTTAAGCAGCATCGATAGTAACATCGCGTTGACCAAGACTGATTTACCAGAGCCTGTCGTACCAGCAACCAACATATGGGGCGCTCGTGCAAGATCAGTAATAATAGCTTTACCACCAATATCTTTACCCATCGCCATACTAATTTGCGCTTTAGGATCTTTAAATTTTTCGGTATCTAATAGCTCAATCAAGCGCACCATTTCGCGCTGTTTATTGGGCACTTCAATGCCAATATAGGGTTTACCGGGAATCACTTCGACCACACGTAAGGATGCCATTGATAATGAACGCGCCAAATCGCGTGAAATTCCCGTGACCTTGCTGGCTTTTATCCCAGGAGCTAGGTCTACTTCAAAGCGGGTCACCACAGGGCCTGGAATCGCATTGACGACGTTTGCTTTTACATTAAACTCTTGTAACTTAATCTCCAAAAGCTCTGATAATTGTTCAAGCTCAGCAAGCGTATAGCTTGGCTGACGATTGGGATCTGGCTTATCTAAAATAGACATCTCTGGAATCGGCGACAGACTGCTACGATAAGCAGCCGTTTGCATCGATCGTGATTTTTGGCTGAACGCAATATCATCACTAATATGCGGCATAACGGGCGCATTACTATCTTCAACGCTATCGTCTTCCGGCATCATATCGGTAATATGATTGCTGCTATCGCCTTCTGGCACCGCAAAGCTTACCGTTGGCTTCGTAGCTGTTGTCAGTTGATTATCTGGCTCGATATTGAGCTTGATATCTGGCATTGAAGCGCTAGTTTCTACCGTAGGCGGTAGCTTAGGGTTAGCAGGCGGGGTATTGGTTGGCGTCATATCAGTGGTTTCGAAAGCTGGCGCAATCACATTTACCACTTTTGACGCACTGGCCATACCTGCTATAGAAGAGGATTCCAAGTCATTTGAGAACTCAGGTTTTTCAACAGACCATTCATTAGAAAAGTCATCAGCAGGTTTATTAACTGAGTCATTCACTAAATTATCAGATACCTCTACAGTAGGCGCAAATACCGTCTCTAATATTGGCGCTTCTTCCTCTTTACCTAGTTCAGTAGCTGAAGGCACTGCTGCATGTTCTGCTAACCATGCATCCACTAAGGTGTCAACAGTGTCAACTGAATCAGAAATATCAGTGTCCGTATGATGTTCGGCATTTAATAATGGATTGACTTGTGATTCGTTAGGCAACTGAACACTCTCTTGATTGGTATCAAAAGCAGGTTGAGTAGACGATATATTTGTCGTTGAAAGTTCTTTACTATCCGTCTCTGCATCAGAAACGTCTATATTTGAGCTATCAAAAAAGTCAGCGGCAGATTCATCTGAACGTGGCGCGTTTATAGCAGAAGAATCATAAGGTATCGTATCCTGCCCCATATTCATCTCATTCGCCAACAAATCATCGACAGTATTGGCATCGTTCCATGCAAAACTCGGTTCAACTTTTCTTACCGGTGTTATTGGAGCATTTGCAACAGGCGTCGATGCTTGATTGATATTAGAGATGGTGGCATTACTAGCCATGGTGGCAGCCGTTTGTAATTGCTCATCCCGTCTTGCACTATCACTTGCTGCTTGTGCCGCTGCTATCATAGAGGCTTTTACGCCAGCACCCAGTCCTGAAGTCGATAAAAAATCTGTCAAAACATTACTGAAACGACCACTTCTACTTCCATTTTCCCTATTACCAGCGTGGTCAGCCGCTTGTAACTCAAGCGGTAACTGCTCATATTGTTGCTGGTTTTTTTCAGCTATCACAGTGTCATTAACATTAACATCCTGTTGGACAGCATCGGCTTCTTGTGATGTTTGACTATGATCAAACTCACTATCTTGGTTTCTGATACCAGAGCCAAGCCACGACCATGACTTAATTTTTTCATAAATCGTCAGCCAATGGATATTAAAAGCAAACGTGGCCGTAATAATGACAAACACTGTCAAAAACGTCACACTCCCCCACTGCGATAACAGCTGAGCCAGCCGCGCTTGTAGTTCAAGACCGATAATACCGCCAGCAACACCCTTGAGACCTGACGTCATGGGATCCGCTACCTGCTGCACCAAGGCAATCACTTGCGCAAATAAGGCGCTGGCACTTAATATTAAAAACACATAAGCAACCAAGCGTAGTAGCCAAAATGTTGGTTTGTTATCCCACCAAATCAGGATAGATTCATAAACCAAAAACGCCAACAACCACCACGCGCCAAAACCAAAAAAGCTGTAGAGCAAATCTGATAGCCAAGCACCCGTCTCGCCGCCCATATTATTAATCGCAGTCATATCACTACTGATGTGCGACCAGCTAGGATCATTACCCGTATAAGTCATTAAAATGACAAACAAGTAAACCGCTAGTATTGACCCAAGTAGGGTAAATATGCCCTTTTTTAAATAATCAATAAGTGGTGCTGATATCACGTAAGATCTGCCTTGTTGTTAATACTAAATGGTCGCCAACTCATGATTAAGCTTAATCATGCTGACATAAATTCCTGATAAAGACTGCTGCAATAGGTTACTACTGATGCGGCGTAATGATACGAAAACTGTATCTAAAATATTACCGTAAAATATTAAACGCGTTACTGTTTTTATTTTGTGCTCAGCATACAACTTCTTATAATAACAAATACATAGCTGCCGTGGCGACCGTCTTATAAATAAAGAGTATAAGAAAATCAATCTAGCAGTAATTTAGTTGAGAATGCATCTATTAAAAAAGGATGCGTGTATTTTTTGCAGTAAAACATAGTCAGAATACTTTAACAACGCTACAGTACTGCTGGTATAAATTTTTTGTAGCCTCTGTCTGCGTAGGCACAGCAAGCAAGAAAAATTCATACTAGCAGTACGTGATATATCAATATTACTTTCCCATGACTATATTTGAATATAAACTCACTTTTTCCACTAAAATCTCAAGCGTCAGATGCTTTAGTTCTAATGATACCCATATTTGTTTTAGCAAACTTGCACTTTTTGCTCTTAGCCCTTATGTTATTATCACATAGCAACGATAAAAACCAGATACGTCGTCATTTTTACGCTTATCTTTTATAATACTTATAATATCTACTTATTATTTTAACGTTGAACCTTTTCACTTTTATTGCTCTAGCAAGGAAATCTTATGGCAACTGATAATACTGCTCCACGCCACGAAAAATTGATTATTTTAGGTTCAGGTCCTGCCGGATATTCGGCAGCGGTCTATGCGGCGCGTGCCAATTTAAAGCCTGTTATGGTTACGGGCATGGAAGTCGGCGGACAGCTCACGACCACCACCGAAGTCGATAACTGGCCGGGTGATGCACATGATTTAACGGGTCCTGCGCTCATGGATCGTATGAAAGCCCATGCCGAACGCTTTGGTACAGAACTGGTTTATGACCATATTAATGAAGTTAATTTAAATGTACGCCCTTTTGAGCTGACTGGTAATAATGGCAACTACACTTGTGATGCATTAATTATTTCAACAGGCGCATCAGCACAGTATTTAGGTCTAGAGTCAGAAACCAAATTCCGTGGTCTTGGCGTTTCCGCTTGTGCGACTTGTGATGGCTTCTTTTATAAAGACCAAAAAGTTGCGGTCATTGGCGGTGGTAACACGGCTGTTGAAGAAGCGCTGTATTTATCGAATATCGCAGCTGAAGTCACTTTAGTGCATCGCCGTGATAGCTTGCGCTCTGAGAAAATCCTTCAAGACAAACTGTTTGAAAAAGCTAAAAACGGCAATATCAAAATCGAGTGGAACCACAGCGTAAAAGAAGTGGTTGGTAATGACATGGGCGTTAATGGCGTTGTCATCGAATCTATGATCGATGGCAGCACTAAGCAACTGGATGTGTTCGGTATGTTTGTCGCTATTGGTCATAAGCCCAATACTGACTTATTTAAAGGTCAGTTAGAGATGAAAGATGGCTACCTTATTGTCAATAGTGGACTTAATGGCAATGCGACCCAAACCAGCATTGAAGGCGTCTTTGCCGCAGGTGACGTGGCAGATCATGTGTATCGTCAAGCGATTACTTCTGCGGGTACAGGCTGTATGGCAGCACTCGATGCTGAAAAGTATCTAGATGCAATAGGCGAAACGGTCGCTCGTGATCATACTTATGACTCTACATTGACTGCAGACAAAGAAGCTTAAGTGAGCAACTCTTCTAAAGACAACGACCGCATTGATATCAATGCGGCTCATATAACGCCTGAGACCTTTGGTAAAAATATCAGAAGTCTTGGGCGTTATGACTTCCCAGATCCTGCTATGGTGGATCCTGATGGCATAGGTATTGTGGCTGTCGGGGGAGATTTAGCACCTGAAACGCTGATTTCTGCCTACGCGCAAGGGTTATTTCCGTGGTTCAATGAAGACGAACCCATTGCTTGGTGGTGTCCTGAGCCACGATGTGTGATGGTGCCAGCTGACTATCAACCGAGCAAATCACTACACAAACAAGCGAACCGTGAACGTTGGCAATTAACCCTTAATCACGCTTTTGATGAGGTCATACACGCTTGTAGTTTACCGCGTAGTAATGGCGTCAATGACGATCTTAATGAAAGTCAGCCTGAGGGCGAACATACTTGGATTCATAACGAGATGATTGAGGCTTATACTGAGCTACACGCTCAAGGTTTTGCCCATAGCATTGAGGTTTGGGATGATAAAGGACAGCTAATTGGCGGTTTATACGGCTTAAAAATAGGTAGTATTTACTTTGGCGAGTCGATGTTTCATCGTGCCTCCAATGCATCAAAACTGGCATTTTGGGGCTTAATGCGCTTGTGTGATCAGAGTCATGTAGCGCTCGTCGATTGCCAATTACCCAATGAGCACCTGATGAGTTTAGGCGCAACCACCTTACCGCGTGCGAAATTCTTAATCCAATTAAACTCTTTAATAGCTAATGGTTCAAGCAGATGGCTCAAAGATTCTCATAAACCTTTACCAGTATCGCTACTTGATACCTTAAATCCTTGGCAATTAAGTTACTAAATTGATTGAATAAGCATCATTATTATCGCTCAGTATCACCTACAATCATTATCTATATAATCAGCCACTTACACCTTATAACCATGAGTTTACTATGGCACCTGATACATCATTTTTATTAATAGGAAGGCTGGCGTCAAAAGCCAACACTACCAAAGATACGATTCGTCATTATGACCAATTGGGGCTGCTGAAATCTCGTAAACGTCAGGCAGGTTCACGGCTATATACTGAATTCCATCCAGAATGTGTTGAGCGCATTGAATTAATCAAAAGCGCGCAAGCTATTGGCTTTACGCTGACTGAAATAAAGGATAGCCTCAACGATTATTACGATGGGCAGCTCGATATTGACTTACAGTTGACCCTTACCCAGCAAAAATTGACTCAAATCAGAAAACAACAAGCTACCATCAGTTTGATGATAGAGATGTTGACCGAACGCATTGATATTCTCGAACATATGAAAGCAGACAGTGAATACAAGCTTGATATTGAAGTCTGTAAAAAGCAAACACCCTCACTCTGATAATAAAAAATCCGACTAATATAGTATTTTTATTTTAATAAATTCGCTCAATGATATTTGAAGCCATTAACGATAAATACGCTGCATGATTAAAGCATCTATCGCTGGCTGATGAGGTAATTGATAATAGCCTTTACGTCTATGAATCACCACAAATTCTTGCTTTTCATATAATCCTATCGCAGAAATATTATCTGCTCGCACCTCTAACAAAAAACTCTCTACCTGATTGGCCTTTAACTCCTCATTTAGCCTAGCAAAAAGTTGTGAAGCAATACCTTGACGTTGATAGTCAGGATGAGTGCCAATACGTAGAATTTCTGCTTGCTCAAACAATACTTGGTATAAGCAATAGCCAATCGCTTCGTTTTTAGAAGTATGAATAACGACCATTAGACTGATACTATCTTGTTCGAGCAGATCGTTAAGTGTTTGATACGTCCATGGCTCTTGCAACTGGACAACCGCTTCGATAGCAGCGACATTTTTAATGGTTGCTATGCTTTCATCTAAGTCGGTTGTTAGTATTTCTATATTGAACATCAGCTCTCTTCTGTCTTTTTTTAAATTAAGATTGTTTTTCCTTCAGCTATAAACACTATAATCACAACCCTTTACTTTAGCTACAAACACCCACAAAAAAAG
>NZ_NEXU01000064.1:0-32813 GCF_002224105.1 Psychrobacter sp. DAB_AL32B
AGTGTCACGGATACCGACGATTTCGATTTCGTCGCCAACGCGTACGATACCTGATTCAACACGGCCAGTTACAACAGTACCACGACCTGAGATTGAGAATACGTCTTCGATTGGCATTAGGAATGCTTTGTCGATGTCACGCTCTGGCTCTGGGATGTAAGTATCTAGGATGTTTAGTAGTTCTACGACCGCTGGTTGGCCATATTTTTCTTGTGAACCTTTAAGGGCTTCAGTAGCTGAGCCTTTAACGATTGGGGTGTCATCACCTGGGAAGTCATAGTCGCTTAATAATTCACGAACTTCCATTTCTACTAGCTCAAGCAATTCTTCGTCATCAACCATGTCACATTTGTTCATGAACACGACGATGTACGGTACGCCAACCTGACGTGAAAGCAGGATGTGCTCACGGGTTTGTGGCATTGGGCCGTCAGTGGCTGATACAACTAGAATAGCACCATCCATTTGCGCGGCACCGGTGATCATGTTTTTAACATAATCGGCGTGACCTGGGCAATCGACGTGGGCATAGTGACGTGTTGGCGTGTCATATTCTACGTGTGAGGTGTTGATGGTGATGCCACGTGCTTTTTCTTCTGGTGCACTGTCAATTGCTGCGTAGTCTTTGGCTTCGCCACCAGAGGTGATTGCAGCTACAGTTGCGATAGCAGCGGTAAGGGTTGTTTTACCGTGGTCAACGTGTCCGATGGTACCGACGTTAACGTGTGGTTTTACGCGTTCAAACTTGGCCTTTGCCATGGGTATTTCCTCTTTTTTTGGTGAATATTTATCAATCAAAGATTGGTAAATAACTGTTTGACGGCTTCTGATGTATGACCATCAAACCGTTGACACTATGTTTATTCTATATAGCTAACAAAATTTAGGTTTTAACGATAAAATTTGTTAACTAAAAATCTATGATAGCGCTGATATCTTAGGTATAACTTTCATACGTCTGGATACTAAGCTTATAAATAAGGGCATTATACGTGCTTTTCAATCCATTGAATACAACAGGCTAATATATAGCAGCGCTGTTGCACAACTTTATCTCGCTGTACTTTGTTCATATCTTAAAAATATAAATAAGTGTAGCATTTACTAATAAACTGACAGCACGAAAAGGCAACACCTCAGTGTCACCCTCAAATCATTATTTGCCACACTGTATTTATAATTTTTCAATATTTTATAATTTCGATATCGACGCAAGGCTCTGTGTGAAAGTAGCAAAGCAAATATAAAAGCCTGTAACAATAAATGGAGCTCATATTGAGAATTGAACTCAAGACCTCTCCCTTACCAAGGGAGTGCTCTACCGCTGAGCTATATGAGCGTATTCTAGCCAACCAGTAAGTTGCACTAAAAAAAATATCACGATACAGCGATAATAACTGACTGTCGTGATGAATTATTGATAATTTTTGCGATGGTGCATATATGGAGCGGGTGGCGGGAATCGAACCCGCGTCATTAGCTTGGAAGGCTAAGGTGTTACCATTATACCACACCCGCATTTACTCTTATCGGCATTGACTTTATATAAAGTCGTTAAAGATATAGAGTATGCTTGGCGCTAAGACAAACTTTAGAAAAAATATGGTGGTGGGAGAAGGATTCGAACCTTCGAAGCTTTCGCGACAGATTTACAGTCTGTTGGGTTTGACCGCTCCCCAATCCCACCTAGATTGCTTGATATAAAATAACTTTAATTTAAAGTAAATTCATAAAAAGCTACTTTGAAAGAGATGGTGCCGACTGCCGGGATCGAACTGGCGACCTACTGATTACAAGTCAGTTGCTCTACCAACTGAGCTAAGTCGGCTTGTTCTCTCAAAGTGGTGGCTATTCTATCAAATATATTGACAGACGCAAGCCCTTTTTTGCTTTTTTTGCTTTTATTTTCATAAAAAAACTCAAGCAATTGATTATAATAGAGTTTTTATTATCGTTAAATAACTAATTGTATGACTCTTTATTAAACCATTTACTTTGTCAGCCAAAAATATAAGCACTGGCTTCTTTTTGACTTACCATCTATCGGTTAATTCTCAAAATAATTATGTAAACTTACCAACCATTAATGCTTATAAGTTATGACAGATTTAGTGAATACAGATGAAACTTACTCATCATATGCTGCAATAGCCTATACCCAATAAAATAGATACGTTGTTTTATGACGCTAGACTGGAATGAATTTTTCTTGCTTGCTGTGCCTACGTAAACAGAGGCTGCAAAAAAAAACCATCCCAGTCCCGCTATACCGCTTTGACATTGAACTGACCATAAGATATTAAAGCGAGGTGAGGATTACTTTTATCATTGAGCAGCACATGATTAATACTGCCTTATTATCAAAAATTACCTATACCATGCCCGTATTAAACAGCCATAGTGCTAAGCCGATAATAATAATGGCAAGGAAAACCCATATAAACCAACCACCGCTAGGCTTTTTCTCGATCGAACCTGCATTGGCAGGATTACTAATAGCTTGATCCATGGCGTTGTTGCCTGTCGTACCGAGATCACTAGACTGGCCTAGATTGGCAGTGCCTGAAAACTGTCCTGTGGCTGCCTGTTTCGCGCGTAGAATATCGGGATCAGCTTCTTCTTGCAGGGCAGTTGTGGTGGTTTTGTCATGCTCTGCCTGAGCTACTGCTTCTTCAAGTAAAACGGCTTCTTCATGTAAAGTTGGTTCTTCAAGTACAGCTGATTCTTCAGATAACACTGGCTGCGTGACGGGTAGCTCGTTATTAACAGAGGCTGTCAATGATGTCGGTGCAGCCTCTAGAGCTGTCAGCGCTTCCTGCTCAGTGGCTACACTAGGCATCTGAGGCGTTGCGTTAATAACAGGAGCCGTTTCGACCGGTGTAGGTTGCAAATTATTTGTAGCTGATAAAACGTCAGCAATTCCTGTTTCTTTAACAACCGGTTTTGTTTCAACAATAGGCGCTATTTCAGTATCAGGACTCAACATCAAAGTTGGTTTATCTGCAACTACTTCCTCATCATCCATAGCAGCCAATGGCGCAGTTACTTGAAAACTAAAGCTTGAAAACCCAAGTGTATCATCGGCTTCAAGGTATTTAGACTCATTGGTTTCAATACGTTCATCATTGATAAATGTACCGTTCGATGAGTTCAAATCCTTTACATACAACTTACCGTTTAATACGCTCAACACGGCATGATTACGTGATATCTGCTTGCTACCAAGCACCACATCATTATCGTTACCACGTCCGACAGATAGACTGTCGGTTATCGTCAATGTCAGGTCACCGAGCGCTTCAGTTAACGCCTTAAGCTGCCACGTGTCTGCTGCTTCCGCATTCACATTATCTGTATGGTTCGTCATGCTATCACTCCTTGTTTTTTGTCAAATACCCAATGGCTAATGTTAAATTATTGTCATAAATGTTATGAAGACATAATCTTCATTATTTAGGAATAAGGTTAGGTTTTATAATCCCGCCAAGCTTACTATAAGGAATGCTCAGCACTGGCATCCCATAAGCATAGGGGCCAATAGAATAATGCTGATAACGAATATCGATCCCTTTATCCGTCAATGTCACGTTATCGCTCAGAGTAAACGGCCAGTTTTTCTCATAACTACTAACGTCTTCATCGACTGTTTTCACCCAGTCTTTGTAAGCATTATAGGCCAACGCTTTAAATCGTGATTTTTTACCCGTTTGTAACATATCTGCCAACTGGATTTGCTTTTTAGTCTTTTGGTCAAACACTAAATATTCGCTATAAGGCATTCCATGAGCGCCGCCGGTAAAGACATATGAACTTATCTCGAACATCTCAAAATCATTGACATGACCCAAATATTCAGGCGTCACCATCAAATTATAAACAAACACGCTATCTGCAGGTAAATCAGCGAACTGTGAGGCAACAAAACTATCGATGGCACTTTTGACGTCTGCTTGATTGCTTTTAGTAGTGATAGGTGCTGACTCAGTAGGCTTGCTATTAACGACTAGATTATTAATGCGCTCGTTAGTGATATCGTTTATCCAATTATGATTGGTCTTGAGATATTTGACTTCAATCTCTGGGCATCTATCACGCTGAAGGCAAGTTTCCTGTATCTTTTTTGGTAGTTCATAATCCAGATAATCAGTGCTACTAATAAGGCTACCAGCATGCGCTGACAAGCTTAATGCGCTAAATAGCACCCCACTACCTAACACGCCCATTAGACGCAGCCAGCCAGTCTTTAGCGCTAACGGCTGGGCTGCTGCTAACTTATTAGTATGAAGTTGGGTTGCAGATTTCATATAGCCTCTTTGATATGTATACATATAAGGTTTATTGATATTCTACCGTAACAACTGTTCTATATTGTAGGAACACTGTTTTCATTTTCGAGTGATTAATATTTATTACAAAGTAGTAATGTGCTCTTTGAATAAATCATAAGCAATAAAAAAGACACGATAGGCGTGTCTTTTAGAGTTAAGCATAAAGAGTGATTAGCAGGCTGATTTTAGTGCTCACGAGTATTGCTAAAGGTGACTTCTGGATAGCGATCTTGCATCAGCTGCAAGTTGACTCGTGATGGCGCGAGATAGGTCAAATAACCACCGCCATCTAAAGATAATTGGTCATGGGCTTTACGCTTAAATTTAGCCAACGCCACTTCATCATCGCAATGAATCCAGCGTACGGTCGCAATCGATACCGGCTCAAAAATACATTGGACTTTGTATTCTTCTTTGAGACGGT
The DNA here is from genome assembly GCF_002224105.1 of Psychrobacter sp. DAB_AL32B. Taxonomy (NCBI): domain Bacteria; kingdom Pseudomonadati; phylum Pseudomonadota; class Gammaproteobacteria; order Moraxellales; family Moraxellaceae; genus Psychrobacter; species Psychrobacter sp. DAB_AL32B. The sequence continues at coordinate 4,753 of NZ_NEXU01000064.1, forward strand.
GGGCGACCACTTCAAACTGTAGCACACCCACAGCGCCCAAGATTAAATCGTTGTTAATCTGTGGCATAAAGACCTGAGTTGCGCCCTCTTCACTCAGCTGCTGTAGACCTTTTTGCAAGGCTTTTGACTTGAGGGGATCTTTGAGTATCACGCGGCGGAATAATTCCGGGGCAAAATGTGGAATGCCGGTGAAATTCAGCTCTTCGCCCTCAGTGAAACTATCACCGATAGAAATCGTGCCATGATTATGGAGACCGATGATATCACCTGGATACGCTTCTTCTAGCGTTTCACGGTCACCTGCCAAAAAGGTCAAGGCATCGGCAATACGCACCTCTTTACCCAAACGCACGTGCTTCATCTTCATGCCTTTTTCGTACTTGCCTGAGCAGACACGTAAGAAAGCAATGCGGTCACGGTGACGCGGATCCATATTGGCCTGAATCTTAAAGACAAAGCCACTAAAACTTGTCTCTGTTGCTGCCACTTCACGCTCAGTAGTCGGATGCGCTTTTGGTGGTGGTGAGTATTTTACCAGCGTATCAAGTACCATATTGACACCGAAGTTACCGAGTGCCGTACCGAATAATACTGGCGTCATCTCGCCAGCTAAAAACGCTTCTACACTAAAGTCCTCTAACGCCATTTGTACCAGCTCAAGAGACTCCTCAAATGAATTAAACATCAGCGCGCCCAAGCGTTCTCGGATATCAGGATAGTCATAACCTTCGCGAGTCTCAGCCACAGTAATTTCACCGCCATGACCTTTTTCATAGAGGTAAGTTTTATTCTCAGTTAAATGATAAACGCCGACGAAATCTTGACCCATACCAATCGGCCACGTTAGCGGAATACATTTAATTTTCAAAACCGTTTCGATTTCACTGAGTAGCTCAAGTGGCTCACGAATCTGGCGATCAAGCTTATTGACGAATGAGATGATAGGCGTGTCGCGCATCCGGCAGACTTCCATCAGCTTGATAGTACGCTCTTCAACGCCTTTTGCGCCATCAACCATCATTAGCGCACTGTCTACTGCGGTCAACGTACGATACGTATCTTCACTAAAGTCGGCGTGACCAGGGGTATCAAGTAAGTTGACCATGTGCTCTTGGTAGGGAAACTGCATGACCGAGGTGGTAATAGAAATCCCACGCTCTTGCTCCATGCTCATCCAATCTGATGTCGCATGACGGTCGGTTTTGCGACCTTTTACTTCGCCAGTTACTTGAATGGCCTGACCCCATAGCAGCAGCTTTTCGGTCATGGTGGTCTTACCCGCATCGGGATGCGAGATAATGGCAAAGGTGCGGCGTTTGGCAACTTCTTTATTTAATTTCTTTGGATCTACGCTCATAATGAGTAACTTATCGTTAAATTTTGGAAGAAAAATAGCAGGATGTAATAAAAGAGATGATAGTAAATATGATGAATTTTGATGCGCGTATTGTAGCGGATTTACAGTCAAGATGCTATTTTTGCTGACTTTTATCAAGATGAAAGTCAGTACAATGAAACAATAAAAAAGGCGATAAAGTAGTATATCTAACTACTTTATCGCCTTAATTTCGATTACTTAATATATTTCAAGCATTATTATAACGAACTTATTTTCTATAACTATCTGCTATTTCTTTTGCTAGAAAGTCAGCAGCAACCTTATTATAAAGTGTACAGTCAACTAATCCGTTACGTTCACTCGCATTAGGTCCAGTTGTGCCACTAGCAACATAATCAGTCTCATATATACGATTACTGCTATTACTGTAGGCATATACAACAGCACTGTAAATATATTCTGGGTCGTCGTTTGTGGCAAAAAACTTGACCTGTGACGCTGTTTGACGATTACTTGTCCCTACCCCAAAGCCTTCTTTAATTTGCGATGGACGACTATCGTTAAAACGATTTTTCGCGACATTAAGCCAGTCGTTAAGTGTTCGATAATTGGTTTCGTTTTTGGCATTAAATGCTAAAAACTCACGCTCACTGGTGGTTACTGGTATATAACAAATAGAACCCTTTGGAAAAGCAGTATTGGCATTATTAGCTGATATTTTTGAGTAAGTATTTAAGGCGGTTCGAATACCAGAGCTACTGTTTATATCGTTTCCAGCTTTATAGCTATCAGCTTTAAGTCCTGATAAATTAATCTCGTTATAGGTAATTCTATAATCTAGAACAGTATTGCTATTTTTAAGATAAATGGGACGTTTGACCGTAAGACCATTCACCTCAATATATCTATTTTCTAGTGTTCCTTCAAAACTGTTCAGCAAAACTGTTTTATCTAGCGTATTAATTCCTTGGCTATTATAGTTACCTACAATATTAATAGCTTCGCTATTATGCTCCCCTGTGCGGTATTTTTCATTGATGCGCACAATGTTATTAGAGTTACCTTCAAAGCTAGAAACCGTAATCTCATTACTGCTACCCGAACCGAAAATAGCATCTTCGCCCTCGCCGCACCCTATCAGCATAAAGGTTAATAATGAAAGCGCGATAGGTGTCATTATTAATTTATTCATTTTAATGCGTCCTCTTTAAATACTAGTATTACTAATTATCATTGTTATAAATCTAACTTATACGCCTAGTTTACCCTACTGTAACGACGAGTTATAGCAAACTTACTCTTTGGCTTCTAAACTTAGAAGGTGAACTTACAAATTCATAGCATACTTTTACTGCCGCTATATAAAGCTCTCCTTGTCCTCTGGTATGCTAGATGGGCTATTTTAAAACTAGCTATAACAAGACTTAAAAAACACTCTCTAAAAATGATGGACAACAATTCATATAAAAGGATAAATCATGGAAACCCTATATTCTACTAAGGCCTCTGTAACTGGCGGCCGTGCAGGTAGCGCTAGCCTTCAAGATAGTGATTTAACGATTAACATGGTTGCGCCTGGTTCTGGTAAAGACGGTAATAACCCAGAGCAACTATTCGCCATGGGCTATGCTGCTTGCTTTGATGGTGCACTTGCTGCAGTCAAAGGGGCAGAAAAAGCAAAGTTTGATTCTACTACTGAAGTATCGGTAGATTTACTTAAAGGTGAAGGCCTAGATTTTCAATTAGCCGTTAAAATTCACGTTATTGCTGAAAATACAGAGCTATCAGCGGATGAATTCCAACAATTAGTGGAGAAAGCCAATAAGGTCTGCCCATATTCTAAAGCTACCCACGGTAATGTCGATAGCGAAGTGACCTCAGAAGTAAAATAAGCTCTTAATAACGATGCTATCGGTAAAGGAAAGAACTCAGCTGGTCTGGGTTCTTTTTTTATGTTTGGTTAAATTTATTTATTTTAATGATAAAAACTATTGATGCTAGAACCTCTCGTAACTTTTAAGCAGCTCGGCACGCGCTGATTTTAGCGTTATAATAAGCACATATTTCTATCTAATAGCTGATAAGTGACCTTTATGACTGACCACATGACCGACCCTAGCTCAGACAATAACCACAACTCGCACCAAGCACTCGATCCTAAAGCGTTGCCTAACTTCGATACCATGCCAAATGTTGCAACCATGGACACCAGTCACGTCGACAAAAATCAACCACCCTTTATTTTGGTTGATGGCTCTTATTATCTGTTTCGCACTTATCACGCTCTGCCAAAAACCATGCAAAACTCGCAAGGTCTGATAACCAATGCCATCCGCGGCACGCTTAATGCGCTGCTAAAGCTGATGCGTCGTTATCATCCTACCCATATGGCTGTCTGCTTTGATACCAAGTCACCGACTTTTCGCCATCATATGTCTCCTGATTACAAGGCCGCTCGTCCACCCATCGATATAGAGCTATTAGAGCAAATTCCTTATATCCATCGTTTGGTGACCGCGTTGGGTATTCCACTGTTACGCATTGAAGGCGCGGAAGCCGATGATATCATCGGTACACTTGCCCACCGTGCGGTCGAGCAAGGTCATCACGTGGTCATCTCAACCGGCGATAAAGATATGATGCAGCTGGTTAATGACTGCGTCATATTAGAGGATAGCTTTACGGGCAAAGTAACCGACACCGCAGCAGTCATCGATAAATTCGGTATTAATCCAAACCAAATGATTGATTTTTTAACCTTGATGGGCGACGCCTCTGACGGTATCAAAGGCGTGCCTGGCATCGGTAAAAAAACCGCAAAAGACTTACTCGTTGAGTACGGCGATATCGCTAATATGTTAAAGCATATTGGCTTTATTAAAGGTCGCGGTGCAAAGGGTTTGATTGAGCACGCCGATGATATCCCGTTCAATGCCAAACTGGCGACCATCGTGACGGACTTAGATATCGGTCAAGATTGGAACGATTTAAAAATCAATACCGACCCTTGTGCCCATATAGATGAATTACGCGAATTATATAATGAGCTTGAGTTTAGAAACGAGCTGGCTTCTCTCGACCACCCGAACCATCCCGCCAACGCTAATGGGCATGGCTCGCAAAGTGTCGCTGACAGTCAAGCCGATGCCGAATCACAAGCGCAAATCGCTAAATATCTACAATCAACCAAGGTTGATAATATCAAAGACAGTAAAAGCCATGATAAAGCCTGGCACACTATTTTAGATGAGCCTGCTTTTAACAGTTTGATTCAGTTATTAGAAGCCGCTCCACACTTTGTCATTGATACCGAAACCACCAGCGTTTATTGGCGCGAGGCACAAATCGTCGGTCTATCGTTTGCGGTGCAAGCACATGAGGCTTATTATGTGCCGCTCACGCACAGCTTAGAGGGTGATGAGCTAACGGCAAAACAGCTCGACCGCGATACGGTGTTAGCACGTCTCAAACCTATTTTAGAAAATCCAAATATCGGCAAAATCGGTCAACACTTAAAGTACGATGCGCATATTCTCAGTCGCTATAATATCGACTTAGTTGGGGCGATACATGAGCGTCCGAATAATTGGGCAATGGACACCATGCTTGCCAGCTATGTGATAAATGCCGCGATTACCCGTCATGGCATGGACGACTTGGCGCGGCATTATCTACAAACCCAAACGATTAGCTTCGAAGATGTCGCCGGTAAAGGCGCTAAACAAGTGAGTTTTGATCAAGTGGCTATTGATATTGCCAGTGACTATGCTTGCGAAGATGCCGATATCACTTATCAGCTGTTCGATATTTTCAGCGAGAAACTTGCCGATGATGAAAATAATTCTAAGCTGCTGCACGAGCTAGAAATCCCAACGGCTGAAATACTTTGCCAGATGGAAGCTCACGGTATCTTAATTAAACGTTCATTTTTAAATGAGCTGTCTAAACGTTTTGATGAAGAAATTATCGCTTTAGAAAAACGCGCGTATGAAGTGGCTGGTGAAGAATTTAATCTCGGTTCACCGAAGCAACTTGGCGAGATGCTATTTGAAAAGCTAGGCGTTCCGGGCGGCAAAAAGACCAAGTCAGGTCAGTATTCAACTGGTGAAGCTGTATTATCAAAAGTCGATCATCCTTTGGTCGATATCACTCTAGAGTATCGCGGTTTATCTAAACTTAAAAGCACCTATACCGATGCGCTAGATAACGTTGCAGATGCTGAGACTGACCGCGTACATACTAGCTATCATCAAGCGCTGACCAGTACTGGGCGCTTATCCTCAACCGATCCCAATTTACAAAACATTCCAATCCGTACCGCCACCGGTCGCTTGATTCGCCAAGCCTTTATTGCACCAAAAGGTCGCGTTATTTTAGCAGCGGATTACTCGCAAATTGAGCTGCGATTGATGGCGCATTTCTCAGGCGATGAAAATCTCACTCACGCCTTTAATGAAGGTTTAGATATTCATGCTGCCACAGCTGCTGAAGTACTGGGTAAGGATGTGGCAGACGTGACCTCAACTGAGCGCCGTAATGCTAAAGCCATTAACTTCGGTCTGCTCTATGGCATGAGCGCCTTTGGGCTTGCCAAGCAATTACAGATGAGCCGCGGTGAAGCACAAGACTATATCGACATGTATTTTGAGCGTTACCCCGGCGTTAAAAACTATATGATCAATACTCGTGCCAGCGCTTATGAGCAAGGCTATGTCGAGACGATATTGGGTCGTAAGCTTTACACCCCTGATATCAACCACAGCAATCGTATGGTCAAGCAAGGTGCTGAACGCGCTGCTATTAATGCGCCATTACAAGGTTCAGCTGCTGATCTCATTAAGCTGGCGATGATTGCTGTCGATAAAGTATTACCAAAATCTCAGGCAAAAATGCTACTACAAGTCCATGATGAATTGGTATTTGAAGTCGATGCAGATAAGGTTGATGATATTAGCCAATTAATTACCGATGCGATGCAAGATGTCTTGACGACGACAGCCGTCGAAAAAGGCTGGAATGTAGAATTTGCTGTACCACTATTAGTCGAAACAGATAGTGGACAAAACTGGGACGAGGCGCATTAGCCCTTAAATTAAATGGTTGTAATACTGCGTAAGATACTTGACTCTCTCAGCATAAACTAAAGAAACAGTTGCATATGATAGTTAGCGGTATAATAGACCTATATCATATTATTTTAAAAAAAATAATTTTCAGTCTAAAGTGAGCCTTTGTGCTCACTTTTTTATTTTAAAAATTAGGAGCCTTTATTTTGATTGCAGATGGCATCATCGAAATCCCCGGCATCATCATATTGATAGCGTGCATATTACGTTGTGCACAGTATGTCATACAGAGTCAGAGCAAACAAAGTCACTATTTTTGGCTAGCATCAGTATTGACATTTTTTGCGGTGATTCGTCGTGAGTTAAACTATCTGCCAGAGCTATTTATTTCAAGTGATTTTTCATTGTTAAATCACTCTTATGACTGGTGGGAAGACGCTATTCTTTTAGTCGTTTATCTGTCTATTATTGGCTTGTTAGCTTATACATGGCGTTATCTTTGGGCATTATTAAAATCCGTACCTGTCTCTTTATATCTCATCGTAGTTGCCCTAGCAACACTAGAATATATGGGCGAGAATACTATTATTATTCCTGAAAGCATTGGACAAATAGTAGAAGAAATCGCAGAGACGGGCGTCTATGCTGTTGCATTGGTTTATTTGTGGCGTTTCAAAACCATTGATTTCGAAAGAGATTTATCATATAAGCTATATGCACCATGCAAAGTATAAAAAGCATCAGCAGTGATACAATTCACCTTAGTGCTAAAAGCTTATGTATAATTTGTTATACTAAAAGTTAAATAAAAGAACAATAGTTGGATTTACTATGGGTAATAAATGTATAGTTAATATATGGTTAAAACCATTATTTAATATGACATTTCTATTCAGTCATCATTAATCACTATTAATAACTACTATTAATAACTACTATTAATCACTACTATTAATCACTACTATTAATCACTACTATTAATCACTACTATTAATCACTACTAAGCGAGTCATTATGAATATATTAATTACAGGTGCATCACGCGGTATCGGTTTAGCGACGGCCAAACGACTGGTCGCAAAAGGTCATAGCGTCGGTCTGTTTGATATTGACACGATTGAGCTTGAGCAAGCGATTAATGATAAAGCGTTTAAAAAAGCTCTGAAAGACAATCGTATCGTCCATGGCCACCTTGATGTTACTGATCCTGAAGCGTGGGATACTGCCATTGATCATATGATGGATCATTTTGAGGGCATTGATGTATTGATTAATAATGCGGGCATCTTAGTGAGTGGCGCATTGCCCAATACTGATTTGGATAAACAGTTGTCATTGATTGATATCAACTGTAAAGGCGTTCTTATCGGCTGTCATAAGTTAGCCCCTCATTTAGCAGATAGTAAAGACGGTAAAATTATTAACGTCTCATCTGCCTCGGCGATTTATGGTCAGTCTGAAGTTGCCCCTTATTCTGCCAGTAAGTTTTTTGTACGCGGTTTGACCGAAGGATTAAATATTGAATACGCTGAGCTGGGTATCAAAGTAATTGACGTCATGCCATTATGGGTTAAGTCTGATATGACAAAAGACATTAGTGTTACAAGTATCGATCGTTTGGGTATCAATTTAACTGTCGATGATGTCGCTAAAACCTTATGCAAGCTAAGCGATAAACCGAATCGTAAGATTTCACGCACCCATTATCCTATTGGCTTTCCAGCTAAAATGCTACACACAGCATCGCAAGTAGCTCCTGACTCATTGATGCGCTTTATCAATAGTAAAATTGGTACCAAATAACAAATACATCAGTCACTAGAAACGATATAGATAACGTTAGAATATCTAAACGGCTACCAACTTCGGTAGCCGTTTTTTTATCAGTAGGGCATTATTTCGACTGCATCGCTTTTTTTTGAGACAACTATAACCTCTTGTAAATTACCGTCTCAAATAAATGCGCCTCTTACATATTTTTACCGTCCTGTGACAGCTTACTACTAGAGGCAATGATGATAACCATACAAAATAGCCATAAGACGACATTCTAATAAATTTAACACGCATAAAAATTAAGGAATATAATATGGAACACTCAAAAACCCCACTGCCGGAAGAGATGAACGGTATCGCTAGCCACAAGAGCGCGGATATGGACAGTAATGATCAACTTGTCGATTTAGACAACCCTATGTTACATACTATTGATAATGATGATGTCATTGATAATAGCGCAGGGTTTGACAATTCAGAAGTCGGTACTGATGCCATTCAAGGTCTTACGCCAATGCATCGCCAAAATATTGATGAATCACGCATCGATGAGCTCCTGGTCGATGATAATTTAGATGATAGCAACTATCCTGATATCATTGATATCGCAGACAGAGATGCTGCAAAATTGAGTAATGATGATGATTTTTAAAGCAACTCCCTTATAAACTAATTACCCTGTAGAAAATCATAAAAATTATTTAGATAAAAAAATACCGAACATGATGTCCGGTATTTTTTAATATCTTATGACTTATTCAGAATAGCATCTACGCCCAACCATCTAACGTGCCCGCCCAACCTTTTACCAATGGCGCGCTCATGGCTTCTAACAAATCAATGTGTGCTTCATCTGCGTTCAACGCTGGAATATAATGATACTCTTGCCCGCCAGCATTAATGAAGTTCTCACGGTTCTCAATCGCCAACTCCTCTAACGTCTCAAGACAGTCTGCTGAAAATGCAGGGCTGAGAATTTGGACGGAGCGCACGCCTGACTTCGCCCACTCATCAAGTATGACATCGGTATAAGGCTTGACCCATTCTTGCTTACCAAAGCGTGATTGGAAGCTGATAACCCATTCATCATCTTTTAGACCAAGCTCATGAGCGACTTGCGCAGCGGTACACTTACAACGTCTAGGATAAGGATCACCTTTATCCATATACGGCTGCGGAATACCATGAAAGCTAAACATCAGCTTTTCAGGCTTTCCATGTACCGCTTGAAAGCGGCGAATACTATCCGCTAATGCTTTGATATATAAAGGATGGGCAAAGTAGTCTTTGACTATGGTGATATTAGGCAAATTACGCTGCTTGAGCGACCATTTGGTAATCGCATCATATACTGCACCCGTTGAGGTCGCTGAATACTGCGGAAATACAGGTAACATCACAAAATGATCGACCCCTTCGCTACGCAGCTTGTCCATAACATCAGGCAAACCAGGATTACCGTAGCTCATTGCAGAATGCACGGAAACGCGAAATGGCGCAGCACTTTCAGCCAAACGCTTATCTAACATCTCAACTTGAGTATTAAGGATGTTACGCATCGGCGAATCGCCATCCCAAATACTGGCATAGGCTGCTGCTACACGCTTCGGACGACTCGGTAATACAAACAGATTGAGGATAATCGCCCATAATAATTTAGGAATCTCAATCACTCGCGTGTCTGATAAAAACTGACGCAAATATCGACGTACTGCAGGTGCAGTAGGTTCGTCAGGCGTACCTAGATTGATTAATAAGACGGCAATACGTGGGGGCAGTTCAGGTTTCATAGCAGCACTATTTTATGATTAGGTTAATTAAAGAAAATATGAGATAAAAGATTGTTAAGTCAGTGTTAAATTAACGCTCTGTTAGTGTAGCATTTTATCCATTAATAACGCATCGCAAAAGTGCACTTATACAATTTGATACGCAGCTGCAGCCTATGCATTCCATTAGTTATTGAGCCTCTATAAAAACTAAGCTTGAAAGACTGCGCTCGAAGGTTGTACTCATCTGCGCATCGCCATACAATAGGCGAGCACATTGTCAAAAGAACAGTGTAAATAAAACGCTTTTAGCTTAAACCATTTAAAAAATATCGGCAAAACGATTTGTCGATAGATTGCCCTTCTTATTTTATTGATGATTGTTGTCTTGCGAGGTAGCTTTGAACGCACGCCCTGATAATACCAGTGACCAGTTCTCCAAAGAAAAACCACATTCTGTTAGCTCAGTTAACGATGCTGATTCAGTTAGCTCAGTTGGCATTGTCACGCCACAGACTTTTCATTTCGCTGAGCCATTAACCTTGGAATGCAACCGTACCCTGCCCTCGTTTGACCTGATAGTCGAAACTTATGGCACCTTAAATGAAGATAAATCAAACGCAGTGCTGATTTGTCATGCCTTATCTGGAAGTCATCACGCGGCAGGTTTTCATAGTGCCGATGATAAAAAATCAGGCTGGTGGGACAATATGATTGGTCCTAATAAAGCTATTGATACCAATCGATTTTTTGTTGTCTGTGTGAATAATATCGGTAGCTGCTTTGGATCCACAGGTCCAACAACCATTAATCCTGATAGTACAGCCAATGGCGATGAAGAGCGCGCTTATGGTCCCGACTTTCCACTGGTCACGATTAAAGATTGGGTAAAAACCCAAGCTATGCTTTCAGACCGTTTGGGTATTGAGGTTTGGCATGCCATCGTCGGTGGCTCAATGGGCGGTATGCAAGCCATGCAATGGGCAGTCGATTATCCTCAGCGACTTAAGCGCTGTGTGGTGATTGCCTGTACACCAAAGCTCTCCGCACAAAACATCGCCTTTAACGAAGTCGCACGCCAGTCGATTTTATCGGATCCTGACTTTAAAGAGGGACGATATTTACAAGCCGGCACCTACCCTCGCCGTGGACTTATCTTAGCGCGGATGGTTGGGCATATTACCTATTTGACCGATGACGCGATGAAAGCAAAATTCGGCCGTGATTTAAAATCGGGCAAGTTTATGTATGGTTACGATGTCGAGTTCCAGGTTGAGAGCTATCTGCGCTATCAAGGCGAACGCTTTAGCGAAAAATTCGATGCCAATACCTATTTGCTTATGACCAAAGCGTTAGACTATTTTGACCCGACGCGTGATTATCCGTTGACCTCATCTAATTCTGATTCTGTAAAAGTAGATTCTAGCGAGACTGAGCTTGCAGACACCTTAGCCGACAGCACTGATATCGACAACATGAGTGAGACCAATTACCAAGAGCTTACTGCGCTTAAAGCAGCTTTTGCTCATACTCAGTGCCAATATCTAATCGTGTCATTTACCACTGATTGGCGTTTTGCACCGGAGCGCTCGCAAGAGATTGTCGATGCATTGATGGCTACTGGCAAGCCGGTCAGCTATATCAATATCGATGCGCCACATGGCCATGACTCATTCTTATTTGATATTCCGCGTTATATGGGCGCTGTAAAAGGCTTCCTAAACGCGCCGTTCATGAGTAACAGCCAAAGCAAAAACAGCCAGAAAAAATCAGGAGCACACTCATGAGAATGGATCATCAATTGGCTGAGCGCTGGATTGCCCCACACTCACACGTACTGGACTTAGGCTGTGGTAATGGCGAGCTGCTCGCTCACTTGCAACAAACTCGTGGCGTAACGGGCTACGGGCTTGAGATTGACGAAGAAAAAATCAATGAGGCGATTGCTAATGGTTTATCGATTGTCGAGCAAGACCTCAATGATGGTTTGGCGCGTTTTTCGGACAATAGCTTCGATACCGTGGTCATGGCGCGCGCACTACAAGCGGTTAAATCTCCTGATGTATTATTGCTTGATATGCTACGGGTTGCCCGTGAGGCAGTCATTACCTTTCCAAACTTTGCCCATTGGCAAAACCGTATTCATTTAGGACTTAAAGGTATCATGCCAGTTTCAGAGGCACTGCCGTATGAATGGTACAACACGCCAAATATCCATTTATGCACCTTTAAGGATTTCGAAAAACTCTGCGCCCAACATGATATTCATATTATTAATCGCTTTGCTGTCAGCGATTCTGAAAAAGGGCATTCGCCGCTGATGACAGCATTGATACGCCAAGCGCCCAATCTGTTGGCAGATGTTGCTATTTATCGGGTGACCAAACAAAAACCTGAATGATATTCGAGTTTTTGTACTATTTATTAAAGGTAATATTAGCGCTCATAAGTACCACTCTAACCTTAATATATTGTTAACTTATTCTTACGCTCAGGTAACTCTATGATTTTGTTGAGGACAACGAGGTATGAGTAAGCATTAAATCGTGTAATTAGTATTTGAGTTTCGTAAGCTTGGGTGTTAAGCTAGCAAAATAGTGTCAATCGCACCCCATTTATGACCGTTTATCGGTTCGATGAAGGTCTATTGCCACACGACAACGATTAAATATATTGCTAATAATTAGGTAAGTTTGTATTGCAAGATTTCACCTAATTGTTATCGCCGCCTAAACTCCTTTAGCGGTGCAACTTTTTTTGCTTATTAACTGCCTAATTTTGGAGCTGCTATGAAATTATTAAAAGCTGCGTTGTTCACTGCCTTGTTTTCTTGTGCAGGTTTTGCCAACGCTGAGTTAATATCAAACGTGCCCCTTGATACCTCACGTTTTGAGCTGATGCCTGTCAGTGAATTATCCAATCGTGCTGCTCAAGGTAATGATCACGCTCAGTTCTATTTAGCCAAGCGCCTACAGAAAGGCGAAGGTATTGCTCAAAATACTCAGCAAGCAGTCCAGTGGTATACCAAAGCTGCGCAGCAAGGCGTTGCCCCTGCTCAGTTGAATCTTGCTATCATGTACTTGCGCGGTGAAGGGGTACAACCAAACCTACAACAAGCACGCGGTTGGTTAGAAAAAGCCGCCATGCGTGGTGATAACCGTGCCAGCTATACGCTTGCTTTATTAGATGAAAAGCAAAAAAACCTTGTTGATGCTTATAAATGGTACGACTTGGCTGCTCGTGACGGCATGCTTGATGAAAAAGTCCGTAACAAAGCTCGCGGTAAAATCGGTCAATTGGCATTGAATTTATCAAGCTCAGATATCGCTAGTGCTCGCAGCAAAGCAGATACTTGGTTTCAAAGTAAATAACTCTATAGCTATTTATTTTTGCGAACAAAAAATCCAGCCTTTGAGCTGGATTTTTTATTATATGCTCACTAATTTAAGCTATTTAATTTCGATAAAACATTTCGACAAATCTATAAAAACCCTGCAAAATTTGCTACACTGCGCCAGCATTTAGCCAATTCCACAATTGCACAATTGCACCAATGTTATAAAACCACCAAATACTTTAAACCAATGCACTAGGTTTGCGACCTAGCCAGCAGGAGAAAAACATGAGTACCTCACAGACTACTAACGTCAAAGCACCAACCCATGCGACTGAATACGACAGCGTCACTAATAATATCGTGGTTGCCGCTTTATATAAATTTACGCGCTTTGCTGACTTTGAGCAGTATCGCGAGCCAATTTTAAATAATATGCTTGATAACGATGTCAAAGGCACCTTGTTAATCGCAAGCGAAGGCATTAACGGGACGATTTCTGGCACACGCCAAGGGATTGATCACGTCCTTGATTATCTGCGTAGTATCGACGCGATCGGCAGCTTCACTTTTAAAGAATCTTATACCGACGCCCAGCCTTTTTATCGCACCAAAGTGAAACTAAAAAAAGAAATCGTCACCATGGGCGTAGAGAATATTGACCCATTACAGTCGGTCGGTCGCTATGTCAAACCAAGCGATTGGAATGCGCTGATTTCAGACCCTGACGTTATCCTTATTGACACGCGTAACGACTATGAAGTGCAAATCGGTACTTTCCAAAATGCGGTCAACCCAAATACAGAAACCTTCCGTGAGTTCCCAGAATACGTGGCAAAAGAGCTAGATCCGACTAAACATAAAAAGGTCGCTATGTTCTGTACCGGTGGTATTCGCTGTGAGAAATCTACTGCATTCATGCGCGAACAAGGCTTTGAAGAGGTCTATCATTTAGAGGGTGGTATCTTAAAGTACCTAGAGGAAATTCCTGCCAGCGAATCTATGTGGGAAGGCGATTGCTTCGTCTTTGACAATCGCGTCTCCGTCAATCACAACCTAGAAAAAGGCAGTTATGAGCAGTGTTTTGCCTGCCGTATGCCGATTACTCAAGATGAGATGCAAAGCTCTGCCTATATCAAAGGCGAGTCATGCCCGCATTGTATTGACAAAGCAACCGAAGAACAAAAAGAGCGCTTCCGTGAGCGTGAACATCAAATGCAACTGGCAAAAAAACGCGGTGAAGCTCATATCGGTAGTGATGTGATTGATGTCATCGAGAAGCGTAAAGCAGCTAAGATTGAAGCTCGAAAGCAGCAAGAAAACGCTCAAGCTAAATCTAAACAATAGAAATCAGCAAAAGCTTAACGAAATTAAGGTTTATTAGAAATAAGGGTTAAAAGAAGAGGCCAACAGTGTCTCTTTTTTTGACTCTTTTATACCGCTGGATAAACCACCTGGCCTTGACTATTTAGCTCAGCCCCTAGTGTTAGCTTGGCAGGATCTAAGCGACCAACGCCCATAATATGCTCTACCCTATTGCCTCTAAGCAGTAAATAATCGGTGATGATACGCCGATGACAACGCCACCATACCGCTTCAGAACACATAAGGGTAAGGCGCTGTTTTTTCCCGAGTTGAATAAGTTGGTCAAGGGCCGCTTGAAAAGTATCACTTAACGCATAATCCGCATAGTTATGAAAAGCTTGCACGCGCCATAAATTATTAATGTGTTCATCGATTTGTTTTTGTTTTGGACGTCGCCCACCAAGGTCGGAGCAGTGCTGATAACTGATACCAACTTGACTGAGCGCTTGCGGAAAAGTATCGATATTAAAATCAGGGTTGGTGCGAGAACGGGGAAAGCTGCGCACATCAACGAGCAGTTCGATATCGGCTGCTTGAAGCATGTCAATCAGCTCATCAAGGCTACGGGTCGAATGTCCAATCGTATAAAATGTGGTGTTCATGAGTTAAGCCGTTGTCGTTTTGAATTTTGCTGTTATAGTCTTGTTCTGCATGGTCTTATCCTGAATTGTCCAATGGTTTTGCTCATTCAATATTACCCAGCTTGAACTTGCTAAATCATTAGGACTTTTGTAGGACTATGGTGGTCAAAGGCTGCTAACGCAGCAAAACCGATCAAAGCAAAATAGAATGACCTAAACCTTTACTGCTTATAATGATACCCAGCATAAAAAAAGAGACGCTCAATTAAGCCCCTCTTTTTGACGTTTACAATGCGTTTTATCGAATACGATCAGCTGCCGCGATAAGTACTATAGCCATAGGCTGATAAAGTAATTGGCACATGGTAATGCTTGTCGCCTTCGATATTGAAGTTCACTTCAACATAAGGATAAAACGACTTTAAACCTTTATCTTGAAAATATGGCGTGGTTTCAAAAATCAGTTTATAAGTACCATCATGTTGTACGCCAGCTTCATTAGGTAAAAAAGTCCCAATACGACCATTGGCATCGGTCTTTTGCGTATTAACCAGTTTCCAGCTACCAGTCTTCTCTTGCATCATCAATCTTACATTGACGTCCGGTGCAGGCTTGCCCGTACTGATATCTAAAATATGGCTAGATAACTGATACTTGTCTTGATCGCCTGCCGCGTAACTTGCTGTCGCCGTCATAGCCAATACGCTACCAAGTGCCGCTGCTTTTATCATATTTACTTTCATAACAATCCCTATATAAAGTTCATTTAATTTTATGGAGATAAGCTCTTTACTTCGTGCTTATTAATTCAGACTCAATCAATATGTTCATTTAGTATAAGTTGTCATGGAAATACCATTGTAAAGAAAATGTTAATTAATATAATGAATTTTTATAGGATGTGGTGTTTGTGCTAACCAATTCAGCATTGATGAAAAGTAATGAAAAAAAATGGCAGACAATTTATTAAATTGCCTGCCATTCATATAACGACGATAAGTAATAATTAGCTATGACTTTTAACTAGATAAAGATTCGCTTAGAATAAAATACGCACTCGAATCGTTTCTTCAACATCTTTAAGTTGATCTAAAGCAGCGGTTGAATCATTATAATCGACGTCCATTACTAGATAGCCGACATCACCTTCAGTCATTAGGCTCTGTGCCAAGATATTAATATGCGCCTCAGCAAACAAGCGGTTAATCTGTGACAGTACGCCTGGGACGTTTTTGTGGATATGCAGCAGACGATGCGAGCCTTCTTTAAACGGTACAGAAACTTCTGGGAAGTTGACGGCAGTCGCAGTATCGCCTTGGTCAGAATATCTCACGAACTTCTCTGCCACTTCTAATCCGATATTGGCTTGCGCTTCTTGTGTTGAGCCGCCGATATGCGGGGTCAAGATGACATTATCAAACTTACGTAATGGCGATTCAAACTCTTCGTCAGCAGATTTTGGCTCTTTCGGGAACACGTCAATCGCTGCGCCCAAAACCTTACCAGACTCAAGCACAGCGGCAAGATCATCAATCTCGACACAAGTACCGCGAGCGGCGTTGATAAAGTAGCTGCCGTCTTTCATTTGGGCGAACTGCTCAGCTTTCATCATATAGCGTGTGCTTGCTACATCAGGTACATGCAAGGTCACGATGTCAGCAGTAGATAGCAGCTCTTCTAAACTACCAACTTGTACTGCATTACCCAAAGGTAGCTTAGTTAAGACATCATGATAAATGACTTTCATACCAAAGCTTTCGGCCAAGACAGACAATTGCGAACCAATAGAGCCGTAACCGACGATACCGATGGTTTTGCCGCGCACTTCATGTGAGTTAGTCGCCGACTTACCCCAACCGCCACGATGAACGGTCGCATTCTTTTCAGGGATACCGCGATATAGCATGATGGCTTCGGCAAGTACTAACTCAGCGACCGAACGGGTGTTCGAATACGGGGCGTTAAAGACCGGGATACCGAACTCACGAGCGGCGTCCAAGTCTACTTGGTTAGTACCGATACAAAAGCAGCCAATACCGATCAGTTTTTCTGCATGCGCAAGCACTTCACGGGTCAACTGGGTACGTGAGCGAATGCCGATAAAATGAGCATCTTTAATCTTTTCGATTAGCTCATCTTGATCCAATGCATGGCTGATATTTTCGATGTTTTGATAACCAGCATTTTGCAATATCTTTAAGGCATTGTCGTGCAGACCTTCAAGCAATAAAAAGCGGATTTTGTCTTTTTGGAGTGATAACGCCATATGAGAACTGTCCTATAATTGTCTTATAAAAATCATCAGTGGGATAAGCTATGATGGATGAAACGAAAACAGTCCGGATATCTTACACAAAATTCGACGGCTATGTTAGCAGATTAGATGAATTATTGGTTATCAAGCCTGAAAACTTTTTATGCTATAGTGAATAATTCTATCCAAATGTAATTCAACAATCTTTTTATGCTTTGAAGCCATAGATAGATGCAAGCTCATATCGCTCTCTCGTTGCTACATCCGCTAAATTCCAATAATATACATCTTTTATATCAGACTAATAATATACACAGCTACACACGTTCAGTTATAGCCATTTAGTTATATAATAATCCCCTTTATGCATAGCGCTTACGTTTATACCGAGATTTGACCATGACTTCTTTATCTAGCCAAACCCTATCTGACACCCATGCAGCCGCTGTTCAAACTATTCTAAACACGTTGATTGATAGCTATCAATTTGATGCCAGCCAAATCAAAACTGACAGTGAAAGCCTAGAGCACTGGGGTAAAGACTGGACCAAGCATTTCGCGCCTGCTGCTGCGGCTATTGTCTTTCCAAAAACCACCGAGCAAGTGCAGGCTATCGTGCTGCTCGCCAATCAATACAATGTCGTGCTAACGCCAAGTGGCGGGCGTACGGGCTTATCTGCTGGCGCAGTCGCTGCCAATGGTGAAATTGTCGTCAGTATGGATAAAATGAACCATATTGGAAAATTCTATTCTGCCGATCGCATGGTTGAGATTGAAGCAGGCGTGGTCACTCAGCAATTACAACAGTTTGCTGAATCAAAAGACCTCTACTACCCTGTCGACTTTGCCTCAGCTGGCTCAAGTCAAATCGGCGGCAATATCGGCACCAATGCCGGTGGTATCAAAGTCATTCGCTATGGCATGACCCGTCAATGGATCATGGGGCTGACGGTAGTTACTGGTAAAGGTGATATCTTGCACCTCAATCGCGGTATGGTCAAAAATGCCACGGGTTATGATTTGCGTCAACTATTTATTGGTAGTGAAGGTACGCTGGGGTTGGTGACTCATGCACAAATCAAGCTTGAACGTCAGCCGCAAGACTTAAACGTTATGGTGCTTGGCATGGACAGCTTTACCGATGTCATGAATGTCCTATCAGCCTTTCAAGCGAAAATTGACTTGACTGCTTTTGAGTTCTTTGATGATGTGGCGATTGATAAGCTCATGGCACATGGTCAAGTACAAGAGCCGTTTGAGTCGCGTACCAAGTTTTATACGCTGCTAGAGTTTGAAGCGCCATACGAGCCTATCATGGATAAAGCAATGGCGATATTTGAGGATTGCATGGAGCAAGGCTGGGTCGTTGATGGGGTCATGAGCCAAAGCTTGGCGCAAGCCGAGGAGCTATGGAAGCTACGCGAATATATCTCTGAAACCATCTCAGTATTTACACCTTATAAGAACGATGTATCCGTACTCATCAGCTATGTACCCGACTTTATCAATGAGATTGATCATATTGTCAGCAGCAACTACCCTGACTTTGAAGTTTGCTGGTTCGGTCATATCGGCGATGGTAATTTGCATCTGAATATCTTAAAGCCTGAAAACATGAGTAAAGATGATTTCTTTGCCGAGTGTCAAATAGTTAATAAATACGTGTTTGAAACGGTAAAAAAATATGGTGGCTCAGTATCTGCTGAGCATGGCGTTGGCATGACCAAAAAGCCTTACCTACACTACAGCCGTAGCGAGACTGAAATTGACTATTTACGCGAAGTTAAAAAAGTCTTTGACCCCAATAATATTATGAACCGTGGGAAAATTTTTGATATGTGAGTATTCATTTAATTATTAAAGTAATGAACAAGCTGGCATAAAAAATGACGCTAAACATAATAGTTTAGCGTCATTTTTGTTCAGTCACTTTTATAAGATAACTTTTATACCATCTAAATGGTCATTTTCGCCATATGAATTATATTTATAGCGCTATAGACTATAAATATAACAATATCAGCGCCACCACCAGTAACACGCTTAAAAAGCCTTGAACGATTAAAAAGGCTTGGTGTGGCGCAGCGATATGACGCACCATATTGCCCATCGCGTTATAAGTAATGCCTGCTGCATTGATATGCGGTGGACTATCAAAGGTTTTAATGGTTTGCAAAAATTGCTCGGTACGCTCAGGCGTCCAACCATGAGGCGAAAATGGTAAAAATGGTGACAGCTGCGCGGCTTGTTTCTTGGTAGCGGGCGACCATAGCCAACGCTCCAAAAACAATAAGCGCATACGCCAGTCAGAGAAGCTACGCTGTTTGATGGCTTTTAGTAATAGTACCTGAACATTTTTGTGGCGTTTATCAGCAAAAATATTCTGCGTTAAAGCCGATACTTTTGCTTTTTCACCTTCGATACATTGTAGAAAATGCCCATTGCCGTAACATAACGTTCCTGTAATGCCTTGCCGCTCATTGTAATCACGCGCATGACCTTCTACCTCGTCAAATATCGTCGCATTCAAACGTGATCCAATCGTCAGGCTGCTGACATACACCAACTGCACCAGTGCGGCGTCTTCTATTTTGTCTAATTTGCTAAAGGCAGTAGTGTGAGACGGCATCGTTCAAAATCCTTAAGAGGTCACTGTTAAATATGACCAAAAAAATAAGCTAAATAAAATTACGCCTGAGCTAATAAACTACTGCGTCAACAAAATACTAAACTCATAAAAAATAGTGATTCACAAAAACCTAGCAAATATTTACGACGCTTGACTGTCATTGACGAATGAGCTTGGTATCATAGCCATCGCAGTCAGAACTGAAAGTATGGTCGATTCACTTTAAAAGTAAGAAAATGCCACTTGCAAACTGGCAAAGACACCTCATTAAAATTAATGATATGAGATTGAGGTTTTATAACTCATTGTAAATACAGAGATAAATTATTGTAACGATTCTCTAAGAGTATTGGTATAATTTTCTCGACATTTCTTGGCATTGTTACATGAAAAACTGTGCCCTTGGGTTTGCCTTTAGCGATTGCATTCACCTAAAGAGTCATACCACGACGTGTGATCCCTTATTTATTGACCTTATTTATTGACCTTATTTATTAACACCCGTTATTGAAACAACAGACAGGAACATTATGAGCAAGATAGAAAAACCAGATGACTTTCATCTAACGATTGCTGAGATTAAGAAAAAAGACTACCCACAATTAAAAGCATTGATGGATCGTGTCTATGTAAACTTAGGCGGTTCATGGTCTAAAACAACGATCAATACCTTGATTGATGCGTTCCCTGAAGGTCAGATCGCTTTGTTTGACCATGATAAGCTGATTGGTATCGTACTATCCATGCGCGTCGATTACACCAAGTTTTCTAATCCGCATACCTACGATGATTTAATTGGGCAAAAAGAAATTATTAGAGATAACCCTGAAGGCGATGCAATATATGGTCTAGATGCACTCATTGACCCTGAATATCGTGGTTATCGCTTAGGTCGTAGGCTTTATGATGCACGTAAAGAGCTATGCCGTCAGCTGAACTTCCGCGCTATTTTGGCCGGTGGTCGTATCCCTAATTATCATAATCATCAAGACCTCACACCGGGCGAATATATTGAGGCCGTTGCGGCTCGTGAGATTCACGACTCTGCGCTGTCTTTTCAATTATCGAATGGCTTTATCGTCAAACGTATTTTGACTGCTTATTTGCCTGATGACAAACAATCTAAAGGCTTTGCGACCTTACTTGAGTGGGCAAATATTTATTATGAGCCAAAAGACTATAAGCCTAATACTCGCAAATCTGAGGTACGTATTGGCGGGATTCAGTGGCAGATGCGTGAGGTTGAGTCACCTGAAGAGCTGCTGCAACAAGTTGAGTTCTTTGTCGATATTATGGCTGATTATAACTCTGACTTTGCCTGCCTACCCGAGTTTTTTAACGCGCCATTGATGGGGTTATGTGAATCGACGGATCAAAACGTCGCCATTCGCTTTTTGGCAGGATATACCGAGTGGTTCAAAAACGAGATATCGCATCTGGCCGTCAGCTATAACGTCAACGTGATCTGCGGCTCTATGCCTCTGCTCGATGAAGATGATACCTTGTACAATGTCAGCTATCTTTGCCGCCGCGATGGTACGGTTGAAGAGCAGCGCAAAATTCATATTACCCCACATGAGCGTAACGCTTGGGTCATCGAAGGCGGTGATGAGGTAAAAGTATTTGATACTGATGCCGGTCGTATTGGCATCTTGGTTTGCTATGACGTCGAGTTCCCTGAGCTTGCCCGCCTAATGGCACTCGATGATATGGATATTTTGTTCGTACCATTTTGGACAGATACCCAAAACGGCTATTTACGTGTACGCCACTGTGCGCAGGCACGCGCGATTGAAAACGAATGCTATGTGATGATTTGCGGTTCAGTAGGTAACTTACCGCAAGTTGAAAGTTTAGATATTCAGTATGCACAGTCGTCTATTTTTTCACCATCAGATTTTGCCTTCCCACATGATGCGATTATGGCGGAAACGACCGCGAACACTGAAATGGTATTCTTCTCTGACTTGAACTTAGACAAGCTTATCCACGTGCGCAACGAAGGCTCGGTACATAACCTTCTTGACCGCCGTGATGATTTGTATAGTTTGAAATGGAAACGAAAAGCCAAAGTTTCAGCGAGCAAATTAACAGACAAAGAACGCCTTGAAAACTCTGGCAGTGTCCTTCTTGGTGATCCATTACAAGACCGCGCGCAAAAGTCTTAATCGGTTTATTTAAAAGCCATGCATTAACCCTGTACTAAAAATCACCTAATAGCATTTGTAAGTAATACGGCTGATCCTTCAGCCGTTTATTTTTATCTATTAAAAAACACTGAGAGCAAAAAAGCAGCCACTATGACGACTGATATTGAAAGCAAAAAAGAAAAACCTAACAAGACACCTAAGCAAAAAGCATTGTCGATCATTAAAACTGTGCTGTTATATGGTTTAGTATTTATGATGATTTATACCGCCATCAACTGGTGGCGACAGCCGGTCATGCCAGCCAATCCGCAGTTGCAATTAACAGACTATCAAGGGCAGACCGTTGACTTGGCAACGCTGAGTCAGGATAAACCAACGCTGGTATATTTTTGGGGGACTTGGTGCCCTGTATGCCGTGTCACCTCGCCGACTATTAATACGTTGGCAGCAGAAAACAATTATCCTATCGTCACTATCGCCATAAAGTCAGGCTCTGACCAAGAGCTAGACAGTTATCTTAATGAGCATAACTATGACTTTACGACGATTAATGATCAAGAAGGTCATATTTTTGACGATTGGCAAGGACAAGTCACGCCTTCTTATGTGATATTAAAAGATGGTGAAATGACCCAAGGGCTGACTGGTATTCAGCCTAAATGGTCACTGAAATTGCGGTTGTGGTTGAGTGCAATTTCATAACACTCTGATAAAAACAATAAATAAACCTGCTACATGTGCATTATTATAAATACACAACTAGCAGGTTTATTTTTTCTGATAGGAGCTTTAACCAATCAAAGCATCTAACTCTTTATACTCATAATCCAGCGCCTCTGCAACTGCTTTATAAGTCATATAACCTTGCGTGGTATTTACACCTTTTGCCAAAGCTGCATTGTCATTGCATGCGCCTTTAAAGCCTTTTTTGGCAAGGGCTTGTATATACGGTAAGGTGACGTTAGACAATGCTATGGTTGAGGTGCGTGGTACAGCGCCAGGAATATTCGCCACGGCGTAATGAATAATGCCATGCTTGGTATAAGTTGGATTATCATGAGT
Organism: Psychrobacter sp. DAB_AL32B; assembly: GCF_002224105.1. NCBI lineage: Bacteria > Pseudomonadati > Pseudomonadota > Gammaproteobacteria > Moraxellales > Moraxellaceae > Psychrobacter > Psychrobacter sp. DAB_AL32B. The sequence continues at coordinate 28,078 of NZ_NEXU01000064.1, forward strand.
GGTGATTCGATCCGTGGTTTCAAATAAACCGCCCTGATCAATCGCAATATCGATAATAACACCGCCATCATTCATATCTTTAACCATCTGTTCAGTGACCAGCTTCGGTGTGGCCGCACCCGGAATTAATACCGCGCCAATGACCAAATCACTGTCTCTTACGCTATCGGCGATATTGACTTTGTTGGATATCAGCGTCTGCACATTATTGCCAAACATCTCCGATAGTTGTTTAAGGCGCTTGGGATCAAGATCCAGAATGGTGACGCTAGCATGTAGACCAACCGCGATTTTTGCCGCTTCAGTACCCGATACACCGCCGCCTATAATGGTAACCCTACCCTTTTTTACGCCTGGCACGCCGCCGAGCAGCATGCCTTTACCGCCATAAAAAGACTGCAAAAACTGCGCGCCTATCTGCGTACTCATCCGTCCAGCGATCTCACTCATCGGCGTCAATAGCGGCAATGAGTTATCCGCCAATTGGACTGTCTCATAACCAATTGCTGTCACTTTATTGTCAATCAATACTTTGGCAAGCTCTGGCTCATTAGCCAAATGCAAATAGGTAAATAAGATTAAGTCGTCCGTTAAGTATTGATATTCGTCAGCTTGTGGTTCTTTTACTTTAATAATCAGCTCTACGTCCCATACTTCATCAGCGCTGTTCGCAATGGTTGCGCCCGCTTCTTTATAGTCATCGTCCGTAAACTGCGATCCCATACCGGCCTCAGTCTCGACAATGACGTCATGACCGTCATCGACCAAGGCACTGACGCCATTTGGGGTTAGACCAATGCGGTTTTCGTTATTCTTTGTTTCCTTCGGAATACCTATTTTCATAACTGCTCCATGTTATATTATTTAAGATAAAATAGATAAATTCATAGCAACGTGCTACGAGCATTATTTTTTAATTAATGCTCCCATGCGCGCTAGACGCTACAAAAAATCCATACTAGTAGGCGTATGTTGTATTTCTTTAAATCGAATTAAATTGGATATGATAATTAATGTGGATTAAAATTAATGAATAAAAAACGCTTCAATCAAAAACGACGATAAACTACTGGGAGTAGGGATTATCTGAGGATAGTGATATGATGCTGTCTTGCACTTAAAAACAGCTTAGATATTGATTGCTCTATCTTTATTATCACTTTTATTAGCGTAGCAGATATAAAATAAGTAGCAATCGCTAGTTACTTAAATTTTGTGACTGGTTTTGGCGGACGCAATTGCGATACTGGTCGGCTCTTTTTACCCTACTGTTTTTGTCATATAATAGCTGACGTTACCTTTATCTACTTTCTGCCTGTTTTAATAGCTGTATGTTATGTTGCATTCATCTCATGAGCATTTATGATTGATTTGACTGTTTTATAAGCAACTGATAAGTAAAAAAGACCCCTGTTATTAAGCATCAATCCCAGTATTACCTTGAGTTTTGCAACCACCTTTAAACAAATTTTTCAATTTACATTTTCATCACTATTTTAAAAGACGCCTTCTATGACTGATAAAAGTTCTGATACACCAAGCCACGATTATAAAGACACCTTAAATCTTGCCGATACGCCATTTGCGATGCGCGCAAACCTTGCCAAACGTGAGCCTGATTGGCTAGCTGCTTGGGAAGCGGATGATGTGTACGGTAAAATTCGTCAGGCACGTACTGGGGCGACCAAATACATTTTGCACGATGGCCCTCCCTACGCCAATGGTCAGATTCACTTGGGTCACGCGGTTAATAAAGTACTAAAAGACATTATCGTTAAATCAAAAACCTTATCAGGTTTTGATGCACCTTATGTGCCCGGTTGGGACTGCCATGGTTTGCCTATCGAGCAAAAAGTCGAAGCTAAGTACGGTAAAGTTGGTCAAAAAGTTTCTGCAACCGAATTTCGTGGTTTGTGCCGTGAATATGCCAGTACGCAGATTGAACTGCAAAAGGCAGACTTCAAACGTCTTGGCGTGTTTGGCGATTGGGACAATCCGTATCTAACCATGAACTTCCATCAAGAAGCCAACATCGTACGCGCCCTTGCCAAAATTCATGACAATGGTCATGTGACTCGCGGTATGAAGCCGGTCAACTGGTGCTTGGACTGTAGCTCTGCTTTAGCGGAGGCCGAAGTTGAATATCAAGATAAAGTCTCAGACGCTATCTATGTCAGCTTTGATATTGTAGACAGTGACAAAGTTGCAGCGTTGGCTGAGATAGATGGCAATATCGCAGCGGTTATTTGGACGACGACGCCTTGGACTTTACCAGCTAACCAAGCCATCTCGGTACATCCTGAGCATGACTATAGTGTGGTCGCCACTGAAAACGGCAACTTACTACTGGCAACTGACTTGGTTGAGTCGGCGTTAACTGAGTTTAAACTTGATAATAAAGGCATCCTAGCTACGGTATCAGGTCGCGAGCTTGAAGGTCTGCATGCTCAGCATCCATTAATTACAGAACGCCAAGTGCCATTAATCTTAGGCGATCACGTGACGACTGACAGCGGTACTGGTCTGGTACATACCGCACCTGGTCATGGTCTTGACGATTATATCGTTGGTCTAAAATATGATTTGCCGGTTGAAAATCCGGTTAGTGGTACGGGCGTCTATTTAGAAAGCGCAGCGGTATTTGCTGGTGAGCACATTTATAAAGCCAATCCAAAAATCATCGCGGCTCTACATGATAATGGTCACCTAATCAGTCATACTAAAATTGAGCACAGCTATCCGCATTGCTGGCGTCATAAGTCGCCTATTATCTTCCGTGCCACGCCGCAGTGGTTTATCAGCATGGAAACCAAAGGCTTACGTGAGCGTGCGCTTGCCGATATTCCAACAGTCAATTGGACACCAGCATGGGGACAAAATCGCATTGAATCCATGATGAATGGTCGCCCAGACTGGTGTATTTCGCGCCAGCGTACATGGGGCGTACCGATTGCTTTCTTTACCCATAAAGAAACAGGCGAGCTGCATCCAAATACCCTAGAGTTAATGGAAACTGCCGCACAGAAAATCGCAGAAGGCGGTGTTGAAGCTTGGTTTGATGCCAGCTGTGAAGATTTCTTGGGCAGCGAGGCCGCTGACTATGATAAAGCGACTGATACGCTAGACGTTTGGTTTGATTCAGGGACGACGCATTTTGCCGTACTTGAACAACGTGACGAGTTGACCAATCCAGCTGATTTGTATTTAGAAGGCTCTGATCAACATCGTGGCTGGTTCCAGACGTCATTACTGACCTCAGAAGCCATGTACGGACGCCCGCCGTTTAAGCAAGTATTGACTCACGGTTTTGTTGTTGATGAAAACGGTCGCAAGATGAGTAAGTCACTTGGCAATATCATCACCCCGCAAGAAGAGATTAATAAAACCGGTGCGGATATGCTACGCCTATGGATTGCGTCTAGCGATTACCGTTATGAGATGAATGCTGGTAAAACAGTATTTAAAGGTGCAATCGATATGTATCGCCGCATCCGTAATACCCTGCGCTTCTTGCTTGCCAATACCGATGACTTTGACCCAGCAACCAATAGCGTCGATATCAATGAATTGGTCAGCCTTGATAAATTTATCATTGAACGTGCGCAAACGGTACAAGCACAAATTATTAGTGCTTATGATGCGATGGACTTTCACCAAGTCACTCAGCATATCACCGCGTTTTGTTCGCAAGATTTGGGTAGCTTCTATTTAGATATTATTAAAGACCGTCAATACACTACTCAAACCGATGGTCAACCGCGCCGCTCTGCACAAACGGCTATTTATCATATCGTCCAAGCACTCATTCGCTGGATTACGCCGATTTTATCATTTACCGCGCAAGAAGCGTGGGAAGTATTGCAAGGTAACAATGGTGGTGAAGCAAGTTATGTATTTACGGAAGAGTGGTATGTATTCCCAGAGTTTGAGCTAAGCGCTATCAGCAACGATGACTGGCAACGTATCATGCTGGCGAAAGATATGGTCAATAAGCATATCGAAACGGCACGTGGCGAAAAAATCATCAATGCTAACTTATCAGCGGACGTTAATCTATATGCTGATGGCGCCATGCATGAAAGTCTAGCCAAGCTTGGTGAAGAGCTGCGCTTTGTACTTATTACCAGTAATGCAACCTTAAAGCCTTTGAGCGCTGCCCCTGTTAATGCAGTAAGCACAGACGAGCAAGCAGACAGCAGTAGCACAGCGGTCGTCGACTTAGTAGTAGAGGTTAGCGCTGCAACTGGCACCAAGTGTGTGCGCTGTTGGCACATTCGTGATGATATTGGTACAGATAGCACGCATCCAGAATTATGTGCCCGCTGCGCAACTAACGTCAGCGGCGATGGCGAGGTGCGTCACTATGCCTAATTCAACAGAAAACAATAAGCCGCATGTTGCAGTCGACAATACACCTAAGCCCGCGCATGCGACAACAGGTAACTCATCGATACCTAAAGGACGGCTGAATAAGACGCCAAAGATTATTGCTAATGGCAGTCGCGCGTTTGTCTGGTATCTACTGTCACTGGTCGTGGTTATCCTTGATCAATGGACAAAATGGCTGGCTGAAACCAAGCTGACCTTTCATGAGCCAGTGCCTGTCATCGAACCTTTCCTTAATTGGACATTGGCATATAACTACGGCGCTGCCTTTAGCTTTTTGGCAGATGCTGGCGGTTGGCAGAGTGGTTTTTTTCTGGTCTCGCATTGGTGTGTCGTATTTCTTCTTAGGT
>NZ_NEXU01000065.1:0-42096 GCF_002224105.1 Psychrobacter sp. DAB_AL32B
ATGCATAACTAAAAAAAAAAAAATAAGCCGCATGTTGCATTCGACAAAAAACATAAGCCCGCGCATGAGACAAAAGGTAAATAATCGAGACCTAAAGGACGGCTGAATAAGACGCCAAAGATTATGGCTAATGGCAGTCGCGCGTTTGTCTGGTATCTACTGTAACTGGTCGTGGTTATCCTTGATCAATGGACAAAATGGCTGGCTGAAACCAAGCTGACCTTTCATGAGCCAGTGCCTGTCATCGAACCTTTCCTTAATTGGACATTGGCATATAACTACGGCGCTGCCTTTAGCTTTTTGGCAGATGCTGGCGGTTGGCAGAAGTGGTTTTTTTCTGGTCTCGCATTGGTGATGTCATTATTCTTAATCGGTTATCTCATCAAAGCGCCACGCCAAGCTAAGCTGTTATCTATCGGTTTGGCATTAGTACTTGGCGGTGCAATAGGTAACTTGATTGACCGCTTGCTACATGGTCACGTCATCGACTTTATCCATGTACATTACGCGGACGTTTGGCATTATCCTATTTTTAATATTGCTGATATTGGCATTTCTATTGGTGTCGCACTGATTGTGATTGATATGCTATTTTTGGAAAAGAAACGTGAAATGCCACGGTCATAATTTAAAGCAGTATTATTGATACTTCGGTTTATCAATAAAAAAGGTGGGTTACGCATTCGTAACCCACCTTTTTTTGGCTTTTATTTTTACTATCTAAAGCCTTTAGGTTATAAAAACCCTTCCAAAACCTCCAAGCCACCACCCGCCAATATAAACAACAACCCCGCCATATTAATCACTACGGTTAAATAATACGCCACTCGAAACTCAGCCTTTTGTGACTTGTGCCGAAGATACGTCTGCGCAACCATTGCCCCAACCCAACCACCTAGCGCACTTAACAGATGCAAAGTTGACTCAGGCGTGCGCCAATCACCACTTTGAGCAGCGGCTTTATCTTTGGCATACATCGTATAGGTTATGATTCCTAAAGCTATATACCAACCAATAACTAGCCAGCTCAGCTTATTCATGACTGCCAATAATATTAATACCCCATAAAACCCAACACCGAGAAATAAGCGTTTCTTTTGTCCTGCTTCAAACTCTGCTTGTGCACTACGTTTATGATTACGTTGGCGGATTTGCTTATTTTTTTGTGCCATTTTTTGTTGTACAAAGCTCAGTTCTTGTACGTCTTTTGCCTGCATGCGCCCTTGATTGTCTTGCCCAGACGTAAAGACGACCTGCTCACCGACATTAGGTCGACGGCGGGCTTTAAACTCATTGATATGAAAAAACACTGAGTCACCATTCTCAGTTTCAATAAAGCCAAAGCCCTTATCGTCTTGCCATTTTTTAATCTGACCTTGTTGTTTATTTGCCATCGATATGCTCGCCCTCTTTTAGATTCGCCAAACATATTACACTATTTGCGTTACACTATTTACGCTTACATGCTTTCGCAGATGGCTTATCATTTCTTACAGTACTCTCAACCCGACTCCCTATTCTAACAAGAGGTAGCTTTTACTATGTCCGACTCACAATTTATCACTCCCAATGAAGACACACGTATCACGTTTGGCAGCCTCGTTAAGCTACATTTTGAAGTATCATTAGAAAATGGTACGGTGATTGACTCAACCTTTAGCCGTGACACGCCTGTCACCTTGACCATAGGCGATGAAAGCTTGTTACCCGGTTTTGAGCAAGTTCTAATGAACCTGCGTGCTGGTGATACGCGCTCCGCTCACCTTGAGCCAGAGCAAGCGTTTGGTGAGTGGAATTCTAACAATATCCAACGCTTTAGCCCTACCCAGTTTGCGCTCATCGCTGAAAATCCTGAGATTGGCATGCTGATAGAGTTTGAAGACAAAGGTAAAAATACCCTGCCCGGTACGATTAGCGCTATCAATGATGACGAAATCGAAGTGGATTTTAACCACCCTCTTGCTGGACAATCCGTGCTATTTAAAATCAAAATCTTTCAAGTAACGCCACCGGGTGTTACTGGTATCAAGCTAATTTAGAATGAAAAATCGATTTATATTAGAATGAAAAAGGATAAACAGATGCAATATCAAACACTGCCACAAATCGATGAAAAAGTTTCCAAAATCTGCTTAGGGACGATGACTTGGGGCCAGCAAAATAGCGAAGATGACGCACATGCGCAAATGGATGTGGCGCTCAGCGAAGGCGTGAACTTTTGGGACACCGCCGAGATGTATCCGTCACCGCCGGATAAAGACAAGCAAGGTGATACCGAACGCTTTATGGGTACTTGGTTTCATAAAACCAAACAGCGCGACAAAGTCATTCTCGCCAGCAAGATGTCACCGATGGATTTCTTACGTGATGGGCAGACGCGTTTTAATGCTGAACACATTAGTAGCGCCATCGATGGCAATCTTGAGCGTTTGCAAACTGATTATATCGACATCTATCAACTGCATTGGCCTGAACGTCAAGCAAACTTTTTTAGCCAACGCGGTTATACTGAAGCAATGGCAGCGCAATCATTAGATGATTTAACGCCCTTTTTAGAGACCATTCAAGCGTTAAATGATGAGATTAAAAAAGGTCGTATCCGTGCTTACGGGCTGTCGAACGATACTGCTTGGGGACTGATGCGTTATTTATGGGAAGCGGATAAAAATGGCTTAATTGCGCCTATTACCGTACAAAATCCTTATAGTTTATTAAATCGCTTATATGAAGTTGCTATGGCAGAGATTGCGCATCGTGAGAATGTTGGTTTACTCGCTTACTCACCGCTTGGCTTTGGCGTATTGTCTGGCAAATATCTTGATGGCAAACGCCCAACTGGCGCGCGGCTCACTATGTATGATCGCTTTGCGCGTTATACCAATGAGCAAGCACTGTCAGCCACTGCTCAATATGCCAAAATCGCGGCGGATGCCGGTTTAGATATGGCACAGATGGCATTAGCTTTTGTTAATTCGCGCTCGTTTGTCACCAGCAACATCATTGGTGCCACTACTATTGAGCAGCTAAAATCTAATATTGATAGTATCCATGTAACGTTAAGCTTAGATGTATTAGAGGCTATCGAAGCGGTACATACGCAGCAACCCAATCCATCACCTTAGTTTAATACAGCTTAGTTTAATACAACTTAAACGCTCATAAACTGAGGATTAAATCAGTCATAATGCAAAGAAAAAGGCGCAAATCGCTAGGTTTATCACTGCGATTTGGGCCTTTCTCTTGCTCTTTTACCAGTCTTAAAAAAATCTTATGCTTTTACTACTTTCGTTAATACTCGCGAATGTAGTTCGGCTAGGCCTTCTTGCATACGTGACTGTAATAAATTCGTCAGCTGGCTTTTATTCAACCCTTTGGGATCTATTGGCTCAAGTGGCAATACATAAGCGGTAACATCCTTAGTATCGAGCACCTTTTTTATGCTCTCTTTCATCGTAAGCTTACCGAAATAAGGTAATGCTTCACTCAAGGTACCATCTTTATTGACATAAGCAATCACCAGCGGGCGCACAGGTACGTCAGCATCTATCGCCGCTTGTAGCAAGGTGCCATGAATACGCTTAATTTTTTTGCCGTCTGTCGTGGTTGCCTCAGGAAAAAACATTACTGAGAAGCCCTTGGTTAAAAAACTGGCAATTTGCGCTGCAACCGAGCCTGCATCACCAGAACCACGCTCAATAAAAACCGTGCCTGCCGCCTGCGCCAACTTACCGAATATAGGCCAATCACCAATTTCAGCTTTGGATAAAAAGAAGGCAGGGCTTACCGTACCGACCACAGGGATGTCCATCCATGACACGTGATTAGACACCCATAGCCCATGATGTTGCTCTACCCGCTCAACGGCAATGACCTTTACGCCAAAAGAGCCTGCCATTTTGCGGCAAAAAGTTTGGATATAGCGTGGCAGTGTTTCGCGTGGTGGCTGTTTAAAAGCCCCGATACGTTGGGCGGCGCGCAGTCCGCCAGCGATAGTCGTGGTCATGCCAGCAATTTGTTTGCCGCGACCCAATTGCTGTTTGAGTGAAAAGCCTGACTTAGATTGGCTCATCTGTGTCCCTCGTGGTTGAAAACTTATGATTATATATCGTAAACAAGCGCAATGAGTATAACAAAGTTTATTCAGTCAGTGACGATTTGTTCACTGAGTTATGAATGGTTTTTGTTAGCGCTTTGATTCAGTTTCCTATCGCTCAATTTGTATTTTATCATCATTAAAAAAGCTAATAATGGTAGTAGCAACTATGACGACAGAACATTTAATAATTAACCTTGTAACATAAAACCATCGCTAATTGTGCTAGTACGCTTTAATATTAAGTGATGAGACCACATATATATGGTCATATGAACGCTATATCGACGTTTACTGAATTGATAATAGCGATATATCTACTTTATTGAATAGGTGATACTCTTTGGATTATTTTGAAAGACACGAAGGTGGCGAACGCGCCATTATAGTACATTTAGACATCCGCCAAATCCAAGATCCTGATGATCTAGGTGAATTTGAGCTATTAGCAGACTCAGCAGGGGCTGATCGTTTGGCGCTGGTCACAGGCTCACGCCAAAGACCAGATGCTAGATACTTCGTTGGTAGCGGTAAAGCAGAAGAAATAGCAGAATTGGTACGCGAACATGATGCCGACATTGTCCTTTTTAACCACAGCTTATCGCCATCACAAGAGCGTAATATTGAAGCGCTGGTAAAATGTCGCGTACTTGATCGTACTGGGTTGATTTTGGATATTTTCGCTCAGCGTGCACGTACTTATGAAGGTAAGCTACAAGTAGAGCTGGCACAGCTTAACCATTTGTCGACGCGTTTGGTGCGTGGTTGGACACATTTGGAACGTCAAAAAGGTGGTATTGGTCTGCGTGGACCCGGTGAAACCCAACTTGAGACCGATCGTCGCTTACTACAAGTGCGAGTAACCCAGCTTAAATCTAGAATTGAGAAGGTCAGACAAACACGTGCACAAGGTCGAGCCAGACGGCAAAAGTCAGACGTGCCAACCATTTCGCTCGTTGGTTATACTAACGCTGGCAAGTCTACTTTATTCAATCGCTTAGTCGATGAAAATATCTATGCTGCCGATAAACTTTTTGCAACGCTCGACCCCACTTTACGCCGCTTAGATTGGCAAGGTGTTGGTCGTGTGGTATTGGTCGATACCGTTGGTTTCGTTCGTCATTTACCACATGAGTTAGTCGAATCTTTCCATGCAACATTAGAAGAGACGCTAGAAGCAGACTTATTGCTACATGTGATCGATTCCTCCAGTGAAGATATGCATGAGCAAATTCAAGCGGTCAAAGACGTGTTGTCTAAAATCGATAACGATGTACCCGTGCTCAACGTTTATAATAAAATCGACTTAACCGATGAGCCTGCACATATCGGTTATGCTAGCGAAGGTCAACCTAACCGTGTGTATGTTTCTTCTAGAGAAAATCTAGGTATGGAAGAGTTGTCATTAGCCGTCCAGCAGCTACTTACTGGCACATTGACCACGTTTGATTTGACGCTACCTTATAATGCGGGTCAGTTAAAAAACGCCTTGTATGAGCTGGGCGTTATTCAAGAAGAGAGCTACGATGACAGCGGTCATGAGTGCTTAACGATTCGCTTGCCAAGCGATAGGCTCAGACAGCTACTTGGTCAAGCAAATTTAGAGCCTTCGGATGTATTGCCATTAGCACAAGCGACGTTACTGATGCCGATACTTGAAGAGTTTGAAAAGCCTGACGAGGATGAAGAGCAGACGATGACCGAAGCAGAAGAAAAAGCGTTTGATGAATTTGATGCCTTAAATTCTGAAGCATTATCGTCAGAAGTTCTAACTGAAAATAATCTAGGGTCTGAAGTGGAAACAACGCAAACTCTTGATTCACAGCGCTAAATGACCAGTGTTCTAAAATAGCTGGCTGCTTAAAATGGTGTGGTTAACTATAGATGGACGGTATCAATTGATATCGTCCATTTTTTATAGGGTATATATAGTCAGCTCTAAATAAAAAAAGATACAAGTCAAACAGTGCGTTGCTGGTATAAACTTTCCTCGCTTGCTGTGCGCTTTGCACTCCAGAGGCTTCGAAAAACTCATTCCAGCAACGCTATATTCTTTTTAAAGTGTATTAACTATAGTACTAAATTTCACAGTCCGTCCAAAGTGATAGAAAGCGCTATTATCCTATAAACTTTATTAGTTGAGTCACTCTCTATATAATCGCTTTTTATACCTTTAAAATAAGAAACAATACGCTTAGTATAAATAACTCGATTTTTTATACCCTATTTATAAGACCATGCTCACCTTTCAACTCTCTCTCATCTATCTATGACTTGGCCGAAATTGCTTATGAAGTCTACCCATTCTTCAAAAATGCCCTTATGGATGGCATTGCTGTTGACACTAACGATGATCATCATTGTTCGTGAGTCAGCAGTGATTGTCTGTCAGTGGGCAGGAATCGAAAAAGCTGCCAATATCGTCGGTATGCTAACGATGTTTTCTATCCTGATCGTTTGGCGGTTTATTAAAGGTCTACCTAGCTGGCTCACCCGAGCTAGTAATACTTTATTGGTTGATAGTGGCTTTGCTTTTTTACCGGTATCTGCGGGTGCAGGTTTGCTGTTATTCGCCTTAGGTGATGAGCTATGGGGCGTAATGCTAACGATGATTATTAGTACGCTTATACCACTTTGGGGACTGGCGATACTTGCCAACCGCTGGCTAAATCGCGATGCTAATAGCAATAGCACCACTACCAATGAGCAGAAGGAACAGCTTTAAGCTGTATGAACAAAGGAATCTTATGAATTTTGATAGTGTGTTTTTGGCGACCTTTGCTGCGATATTATTAACTTTGACAGCACATGTAATCGCTCGCGTACTGGCACGCAAACTATCATGGTTGCCAATGGTGATTACAGCACTGGCATTGGTGGTGTTGTTTTTGTTCATTCTACAATGGGATTATAATCATTATTATAGCGCGGCCAAACCTGTATTTGATCATCTGTTAGGCTACGTCACAGTATTATTAGCCGTGCCACTGGCAGCCATGAACTTTAAAGGCTTGCCAGTCAAAAAACTTACCATGATTGTCGCGATGGCTAGTCTGTTTGGGGCGTTGTTACCGATGTCATTGGCCTATCTATTTTCACTCAGCAACGATACGATATTGGCTTTTGCCACCCGTTCAGTGACCACACCGATTGGTTTGAGTATCGCAGATTTGATCAAAGCGCCTCTAGCGATGGCGAATCTGATTATTATAGTCTCAGGGATCATTGGCGGTACGTTAGCGCGCTTCTTGTTTCTTGGCATCGATGACGACCGCGCCAAAGGCTTAGCGCTTGGCCTGGCCGCTCATGCGTTTGGTACGGTAGAAGCCTGGCAGATCAGTCATACAGCTGGACGTTATGCGGCATTTGGCTTGGCAGTCAATGGTTTGGTCACCGCTGTTTGGGTACCTATTTTTATTACTGCCCTATCTGCTTAAGCTCACTTTATGACTGCACTATGCGCTTACGTTCGTTAATCTGCTTTTAATACTCTTTACCTATTTAAATAGAATAACTGTAAAGTCCAAAATATCTATGATTGTTTAGATAATTAGTATTTTTATAGAATCGATTTACTTGAAAAACAAAAAAAGTATTGCTGAAATTACTTTTTTCTATTAAACCAAGATTATAAACAGTAAGCCAGAAGATTTTTTTCAGTAGCACATAGCTAGCAAGGTATTTATTTTATCTTATACTGACAACAGCAATGATATAGCTATACATCGATCCTTAATCAAGTACCTTGTAATAGCATATTGATTTCATTAAAAATTTTTACAATTTAAATATCTGTTTCGGCAGTTTATAGCGGCAATCAGATATAGTCATAAGTTATTTTATGTTATAGTAAGCAACTATTATTTTTTGTATCTATTGCAATTGGTTTTGTTAGCCGTGGTTTTGCGTTGTAGCACTTAAGGTTGGTGACTACAAATCTTGCAGACAGGATAACCGCTTTGTTGCGCAAACCGATGCGTCCATGAGCAAGGCAATTTGCTACTACTCGATAAAAAGTGATAACCTTATGATAAATATTGCACCTCTAGTCACCCGCTGCTTGTCACCTATTTTACTCACCACCGTCGTCCTATCTAGCCTACCGATTGCCGCTCAAGCAGGCAATATGTATATCTACAAAGATAAGGGTGGACAAGTACTTCTCACCAACGTCAATCCCAGTGGTAATTTTGATAAATTCACCAAAAAAGTAAAAGTCACTTATTATAAAGACTCTAATCTATATGATAGTGGAAGCAGCAGCGCTAGCAGCAATAACTATGGCAGTAGCTCTGCAAGCAGCAGCGGTACTCGCAACTCTTATGATAGCTATATTCTTGCCTCAGCCCAGCGCCACGGTGTCGATCCAGCACTTATGAAAGCCATGATGCATACTGAATCTGCCTTTAATCCTAACGCTCGCTCACCAGTCGGTGCACAAGGTTTGATGCAGCTGATGCCAGCAACAGCACGTCGATTCAAGGTGAGTAATCCTTGGAGCCCTGCTGATAATATTGAAGGCTCAGCCAAATATATCGCTTGGCTAATGAAGCGTTTTAATAACAATGTAGAATTTGCGGTTGCCGGCTATAATGCGGGTGAAGGTAACGTTGATAAATATAACGGCATTCCACCTTTTAAAGAAACGCGTAATTATGTCAAAAGTGTGATGAGCCGTTATCATAGTTTATATAAAAACGACTCAGGGCTATCTGGCAATACGATGAACGCTAATAACAGCAATTCTACTAATAGCAATAACGCTAGTGGCATGCAAAACGTCAGTTACGGTACCAGTAGTAATAGTAATAGCGCCAGTTATGCCAATTCTGCTTATTTGGCATTACGTTAGTATTGATACTTGGCATGATATTAAGTAGCTTAAAAATGAAGCATAAAAAAAAGCCCGTTAAATAAATAACGGGCTTTTTTGTGCGTGGCTGTTTCATAGTTATTAAATTAATATACGTGAAACAACTATAAAACAAACCTATAAGTACTGAGCAAAAATACCATCAGTACTCACAGCAAAATGTATAAATTACTTGTTAGCTAATGCTTGAGTAGCAGCAACTTCAGCCGCGAAGTCTTCTTGTTTTTTCTCGATGCCTTCGCCGACTTCTAAGCGTTTAAAGCCAAGTACTTTTACGCCTTCAGCTTTTAGTACGTCACCAACTTTTTTCTCATTGTCCATGACGTATGGCTGACGTAGTAAAGTTACTTCGTCTAGGTACTTACGTAAGCCACCTTCGATCATTTTTTCAACGATATTGTCAGGCTTGCCAGATTCACGAGCTTTTGCGTCGATGATGTCTTTTTCGCGTGCTAATACATCAGCATCTACGCTTTCATCATCTACTGCAACAGGATTGAATGCAGCGATATGCATGGCAAGATTTTTACCAGTATCTGCATTGCCACCTTCATAAGAAACGACTACACCGATACGTAAGCCGTGACGGTATGATGCAATGTTAGCGCCTTCTAGGGTTTCAACACGGCGAATCTGAATGTTCTCACCGATTTTTTGTACTAAAGATACGCGAGCTTCTTCAACGGTTAAACCATCGCCATAAGGCAGCTCAGCAATAGCAGCAACGTCAGTGACGTTGTTTTCTAACGCAAGGTTAGCTACTTTTTCTGCAAATTTAGTGAAGTTTTCGTCTTTAGCTACGAAGTCAGTTTGGCAATTCACTTCTAACAAGAATGCTTTATTGTCGCCTTGAGCGATGATGATAGCACCGTCAGCTGCAATGTTACCGGCTTTTTTAGCGGCTTTCGCTTGACCAGATTTACGTAGGTTATCAATGGCAGTTTCAACATCGCCGTTTGATTCTTCTAACGCTTTTTTACATTCCATCATGCCAAGACCAGTACGGTCACGCAATTCTTTTACCATTTTGGCAGATACTTTTACTTCTGACATAAGAGTTACCTTTTATTATGTATGTGAGTATTGTTATGTATGGGAGTGCACGATATCTAAATACATTACACATTTAAATTCTGTTTGGCGGGTTAATAATAAGGCATGACGAGTAAAACTACATCATGCCTATTATAAACTTCCATGCTGTTAGTAACGTTATATGGCTGCCAATAGATAAACTATCAAGGCATCCTTACAAAGTTAAACCATATCGGTCAGCGATTTATTCTGCTGGAGTAGCCGCTTCTTCAGTTTTAGCTTCAGCTGGTGCTTCTTCAGTAGCAGGCGCTTCTTGCTCAGCTTTACCACCGGCTTGAGTTTGTGCGTATTCTTTACCAGCGATGATTGCATCAGCCATAGAAGTTACATACAAAGTCACGGCGCGGATAGCATCATCGTTTGCTGGGATGATGTAATCAACGTTATCTGGGTTAGAGTTGGTATCAACGATACCGATAACTGGGATACCTAGATTTTTAGCTTCTTTGATAGCAATCGCTTCGTGATCTACGTCTACAACGAAGATAGCGTCAGGTAGGCCTCCCATGTCTTTAATACCGCCTAGTGAACGCTCAAGTTTTTCCATATCACGAGTACGCTCTAGCGCTTCACGTTTGGTTAGCTTTGCGAAAGTACCGTCTTCTGCTTGTTTCTCAAGCTCTTTTAGACGATTGATTGACTGGCGTAGTGTTTTCCAGTTAGTCAACATACCACCTAACCAGCGATGGTCAACGTAAGGCATGCCAGCGCGTGCTGCTTGCTCACGGATAACACCGCTTGCAGCGCGTTTAGTACCAACAAACAATACTTTGTTTTTCTTAGCAGCTAAGCCGTTTACGTAAGTCAATGCTTCGTTAAACGCTTTTACAGTGTGCTCTAGGTTGATGATGTGAATCTTGTTACGGGCACCAAAGATGTATGGACCCATTTTTGGATTCCAAAAACGTGTTTGGTGACCAAAGTGAGCGCCGGCTTGTAATAGGTCGCGCATTTCGATTTTGGTTGGATTCTTTGTAGCCATGTTAAATGTCCTATTGGTTGGGTTATGCCTCCACATCACAAAAACTGCCTATCTAGCGACACGCATCTGCTAATGATCAAGTGTATAAATAAAACACTTGCCCTTTATGCAAATTAATCAAGTCGCCAAACACCCAGCAATTTTTTGCCATGATGTGTGTGTCATTGGTTGATGGGTTGGTTTAAAAAATTGAGCTATGATTTGAACGTACAGAATACTGTAGGATAAAAATAGCTGGGCTGTATTTTATCATATAACGCTTAGCGACTGCTAGCGCTATTATAAGGTTTAAGGTGATGATAATGCATAAAAAAACGACGTCTCAACGTCGTTTTTATTCAGAAAAAAAAGAAGCAGCTCGCAGCTTTAGATTAAGCGATGCAGATACCTATGACGGCCTTGTAGCCACGCCATGTAAATGGCGTCACATAGCTTTGACGATCTTTTGGTAAATAAGGAATACTGGGTATCCCCTCAATAATCTTGGGCGGTGAGATAATAAAATCTGCGCCAAACTCAGCACGGGCGTTACCTGAAATGGTATTTGCCATTTCACCCAATAAGTCTTTCATCATCGTAATTGATGAATCAGGCTCGCCCATGACTTTGATCACTTCGCGCAACAAGTTGCTAGGGGCGCTGACATAAACACAGCCTTCAAGCGGGCCGGATATCTTAATCATGCCGCTATAATCGTAACCCACGGCATTTTTATTGCTATGCAAATAAGGCGTATCAATCACCACTGGCTCATCGTCAATCTGCGCAAAGAATGCGCTGATTGAGCTTAAAAAGACGCCTAACTTTTCTACATTAACCATAATAGTTCATCGTCCATATTTACATATTTATCGTCACGAGGTATTGTATTTAGTCCTGCAAACAAACCACAATCTCCCCGATTTGACCGCGCCAACTCACTGGAATGATAAAAGAGCGTCCACTTTTAGGCAAAATAATACTTTGCGGTGAGCCTTTGCATACGAAGGGTACAGAAATATGGAATTCTGAGCCAAACTCATTACGAGCATTACCCGAAATGGTATTAGCAACCTCGCCTACTAGGTCTACTAAATTATCCTCACTTTTATCTGTCTCGCCCATGCTATCTAGGATGTTATCCAATAGCGCGCTGGTGGCAGAAAAATAAACTACCCCTTTTTGAACCCCTGATATGCCGATGACGCCGGTATAATCGTGAACTTTAGGTTGTTGATTTTCTAGCAAATACGGCGTATCTACAATAAGCTCTTCATTACCAAACTGATTAAAATAGTTGGTGATAATACTCACAAAAATCTGTAACTTTTGCTCTTTCATAATGTGTATTCTTTAATAAGGTATTTACTTAAATTATTGGACAATATCAGTCTTGTACCAACTCATACAAAGACTCTACCAGCTCTTCTTCTGAAAAAGGCTTGCATAAAAATCCGCTAGCACCCAATGATAAGGCTTCAATCCCAGTGGATTTGTCAGACAATGCTGATACCACTAAAATGCGGACATTAGGGTCAATCGCAATGATTTTTTCAATACACTCAAGCCCATCCATTTGCGGCATGGTTAAGTCCATCGTAACCACATCAGGACGATGTATATTGAATTTCTCAATGGCTTGGACACCGCTGGTTGCCGTAGCAACCAACATAAACTGACCAGAATCATAAGCGCGCTGAATACGGTTGCGAATAATATTGGAATCATCAACAATCATTAATTTGTACATAGCTTATCTATTTTCCTTAATTAAGCAGCAGGTAGCGTAATGACAAAGCGTGTCATCTGACCAAGCTCACTATTAACATTGAGCTTACCGTTATATTCTTTAACTAACGCCTTGATGACATCTAAGCCCACACCGCGTCCACCATCTTCATCGGCATGCTCTTTAGTAGAGAAGCCAGAAGCAAATAATGTTTTGAGTAATTCACCCTGAGTCAACTGACTGGCAGCATCTTGCTCAAAGCGACCATCTGCAACTAGCTTATGACGGATACCTTCATAGTCGATACCTTGACCATCATCTTGTAGCGCAATAATCAAGTTTTGACTGTCACGTTGCATCTCTAAATCAATACTACCAATCGCAGATTTACCTGCTGACTGACGCGCTTCAGGTGACTCGATACCATGTACCACTGCATTACGTAATAACTGAATGCTAATCTCTTTAATCGGCTGCTTAAGGTGTGCAGGTATGTTTACGTGCGCCAAATTATGACCGTTAAGCTGTATTTGCTTACCTTGTCTTACTGCGATGTCTTGGGCAAAATCTTGATAATAAGCCAAATGCTTACCATCTGACTCATCACTCAAATCAATCTCATTACCGCCTTCAACATTTATACTATTAGGAGAGAAATCAGCTACTTTATTGTTGCCAACGCTTGATTGAGGCGTGGTAGTTTTTAACGGCTCAGTTATCGGTGCAGCTTTCACAGCTGCTGCAGTTGATACAACAGGTTTTGCATTAGCTTTTGGCGCGGCTTGATTGATACGCTCACCCAACGTTTCAATGGTGTTCGAAAGGCTGAGCAAGTCATCTAAATGTACCGCCAATTGTAAGAAGTTATTGCCTGATAATTTGCCTTGATTCTGTAGCGCATCAAGTTTGTCTTCAGCGTCTGACGCGATTTTAGTAAAGCTATGCAGTTTAAGCGCAGAAGCCTCACCTTTTAAGCTGTGCATTTCACGATAGATAGCCTTTAGCTTACCTTCGAGCTCAAATTGCGAGCTACCAGGGTTTTTCAAAATATTGTTCATCTTTTCAATATGAGCTTTGGTATTGCTAATAAACTCGTTAATAATTTTTGGATTAACGTTTAAGATAGTGGTCAACATCTCAATCTGCATGTCGTTTTGCGAGCGCTCTTTTTCTAGGCGCTGCTCTAAATAAACAGCATCTGAGACGTCATTGACGTTGACCAAAATACGCGCAATGTCTTTATTTTCATAGACTCGTGAAAACTTAAAGTCTAAGAAGCGGCTGGTCGCACTGTCTTCGCCAGACGTATTGTGTAGCATCACTTTATGCAATGGATTTAAAGAATCAACCAATTTTTCTTTCACACGTGGGTTATATAATTGCTCGATAAACTGACGGGTAGTTTTCAAATCTTTATCTGAAATACGACCGCGCAGTACATCGGCAAAGTTTTCTCCTGACAATCTGTCCGCACCAATAATGCCATTTAGTGCGCGAGAATGTTGTTGACCAATATTCAAATCTTTATCTAGCAGAAATAGACCCGTATTTACCGTTTCCATGATTTCTTGTGTTTCGCGGCGCGCAGTTATCAGTTCTTCATCAGAGGATTTCAAGCGACGGACAAAATATAATACGAAGATGATAAAATATAAAATTGCGAAAGAAATACCAAAAATCTGTAGGTTTCGTAGAAACGCTGCACGTTGACCATTTTCAGCACTCAAACTGTTACTAAGACCAGTAGCATTATCATAAATACCTTGCGTGCTCTCTCCAAACTTACTCTCTAAAGCGCTAGCCGCTAAAGCAGACTGTGCACCAACAAAGCTAGTTGCTTCTCGTTGATAAGATTTCCACAGCTCTGAAGTGCTTTCAACATATTTAATCTGATCAGGTTGTGTTGAAGGCTTATAAATGTCTTCATCGTCACGAATAGCGACACTACCGCCTTCATTAAGCGTAATAACTTCTCTATCAATCTCTGCCATTAATTTAGTTATTTCTGCTGCTTGTGACTGCAGTGCCGATGCAGGTTGTTGCTGCTGACGCATGATATTAAGTAGATATATCTCTTGGGTTAGCTTTGGAATATCACTACGGAGATTCGAACTTAACGCAGAGCCGGCTCGCAAATCACGAATCTTCAGTGAGTTATAAATACTAGTAACCAAAACACCTGAAGTTAGTAATAAGAAAATAACGACAGAAACGACAATTGATGTATAACGGTTTTTTGGGATTTCTAAATTTGGACGTGAAGATGATGCATCCACAATTAACTTCCTTGTTTAAATAGAGCATAAAATGAGATTAAAAACTTGAATTATTGATAACTTAAATAACGCCATAATCTTCTTAGAATAAGACAGGTGGCATTTAGCTCACTCTTTTAGCAATCCTAGTCCTTGGTGCCGTATAAGTTCGCTGACTGTATAACTTATTAAGAGCCTATACATTGAAGAAAAACAGAGTTCTTAAAAATTATGGCATAACAATAGCTTTGCTATTTTGCTGCAGGCACACAAATATAGGCACATAAAGGCATACATTGAAATGCTCAGATAAAGTCAGATAAGATTTTTATAGAGTCATAGATAAGCAGACTCTTGAATAAAATGATTAAGAACGAATAACTTATTCGCTGATTGTAATGGGGTTACAATCTGGTAAGGTTTCACGATATATTTGTAGGTCTTTTATTACACAAAATTACATTTTTTATCATACTTAAATGAACTTGTGAATGCAATGTTTTTGTTTGACTTTTATTAAAGCTTAATATCTACTTTTATATATAGTAATAAATATGAATACATTTTTGTAAAATTATTTTTTTTATAATACTAAATTTCTTACAAGCACAAAAAAGCATTCAGACGTTTGATACGTGCTGAATGCTTTTTTAATAATAAATGTCAATCAATAGAATCTACCAGCTAATTAATCCGCATTATCAAGGTTCAGGTTACGGTCTATCTGCCAAATCAAATAGCAACCAAGACTCATGAGCGCAAACATCGCAATACCGATTTTCAGTACCGGATTCACTGGGAATAAGTTTAATATTAAACCACCGAAAATACCCACTGAAAACATTAAGGAGCCTTGCAAGGCACTGGCCATACCAGCACGGCGCTTCTGAAAGGCCAGCGCAATTGCTGACGAGTTGGGCTGAGTCAAACCTAAACCGGCAATACAGAAGAAAATACAGGCCAATACCAGTGGCAACCAAGCATCTGTACCAAACATAATACCGAGCGTAAATAGTGCTCCTGCTGAAATGACCTGCATCATCGCACCAAAGCGCAGAATACTCAAAATACGAAAACGGTTGGTCAGCCATTGGTTCAGCTGCGTCAATCCCACAAACCCTGCCGCATTCATACCAAAAAGCCAGCCAAAATGCGTGGCTGATATGCCATAAGTATCCATGATTAATTCAGAAGCAGAGCTGATATAGACAAACATCGCCCCCATCAATAACCCGCCGCCAATCGCTGGGTAGTTAAAGGTAGGATCCTTTAATAAGTCCCAGTATTGACTGAGTATTTCTTTGGCTGGACGCACGTTACGGTTTTCTTCACTGAGCGTCTCAAAAAAGAAGAACTTAGTCAGCAATAAATTGAGCGTACCAAAAGCGGCTAGGAACCAAAAGATAGAGTGCCAACTAAAAAACTGTAAAAACACAGCGCCGAGTGACGGTGCTAATATCGGTGCCAAACCCATCACCAATATCATGATAGAAAAAGCTTTGGCAGTTTGCTTGGCAGTCAGGCGATCACGAATCGCCGCACGGGTGACAACCGCGCCTACACAAGCACCGAGCGCCTGTAAGGTACGCCCCGCAAACAGCACATATTCGTTGCTAGTCGTCGCGCAAACAATAGAGGCAATGACATACAGGGTCATACCAAAATATAACGGTTTAACACGGCCAATACGATCACTCAATGGACCATAAAATAGCTGCCCAAATACCAAACCTATGAAATAGGCGGGTACCGAGTTGGCCATAAATGCGGTCGATACGCCAAAGTCATCTGCCATTGACGGTAACGCTGGCAGATACATATCAATCGATAATGGCCCTACCGCGACGATAAGACCAAGCATCATAATCCATGCGACAGGCAAATCAGCAGAGCGCACTCGGTCAGCAGCAATAGGTTTATTGGGAAGTGGAGATTTTGGAGCAGACATATTTAAACCATTTGATATAGTGATTATTATTTTATAATGAATGCTTTGATCGTTTTGTATAGTCAGCTCAAAACAAAAAAACCACGCTTATATTAGCGTGCTACTGCTATCAGTTTTTCAAAACAATCAGGCATATCGATGTACCGCTACGCAAGCAGACAGTCTTATATCGCACTGTCTGCTTATAATTCAATAGAGGTATAACGTTAATAAAAAAAACTTTCACAACTAAAATCATTAGTCAATATATGTCGAATTTTTCCTAACGGAATTGGCGCTTGCCAAATACGGTGCTGGCTTGCTTTGCTTTTCTAAGCGCAAGCTTACGGTTACGACCAAACATCATTTTTAATTGCCATACTTTTTCTTTATACAAGGTCGTCGCTGACTGCTGGAACATGGCATTGACGACACGCTTACTTGCCAGCACCGCATCAGGTGAGCGCTCAGCAAACTCAGCAGCGAGCTGTTGTGCCTGCTCTAACGGCGTCTCGCTACAATGACTGACTAGCCCCAACGCTTTACCCTGCTCTGCATCGATAGTACGCGCACTCATTGCCAGCTCTTTTAAGATATCAGCTCGTACCACGCCAAAACCAGATTGCGTCAAGCCCATATCAGGCACTAAACCCCATTTAGCCTCCATAATAGACAATTTACACTCAGGATGGCTGATACGTACATCACAAGCCAGCGCCAGTTGTAAGCCTGCACCAATGCAATATCCTTCCAACACGGCAATGACTGGCACTGGAACATCACGCCAAACCAAGCAAACGCGCTGGAATAGACTCTGCCAAGGTTTGACAAGCTCCCATAGAGCAAATGCTTGATTTTTTGGGTGGTTTAAATCGCCTAAATCAATACCGGCACAAAACGTCCCCTCTGCACCATTAAGAATAACCGCACGTATCGTTTTATCTTTACTGATGCGACCTGCTACCGCAATCAACTCATCGACCACCTTAAAGCTCATGGCATTTTTTTTCTCTGGTCGATTGATGGTCACGGTTAATATATTGTCGGTCGCGCTGACTTGTAATGTTTCATACTGGTAGGTGGCGATAGTATGCATAATCATCCTTAATAATAAAATAAATATAATAGTTCGTGAACAGACTGATATTAACAGCCTTGCACCTACGCTACCTTATCAATAACTGACTGCTACGATACGGTTAATCATTAATATCATAAAAACGCCTGCTTTAAATCATTTTCCAAGTCATGTCATTTTCGCTCAGACGATGATAGTTCAGCTGCGGATAAGAGGACAAATCAAGCGTTTGCAAATTATTTAACGCTAATAACAAGGCCTCATAATAAGGCTCAAGCATCGCAAACTGCGCAGGCGTGATATGTTGGATGTTTAGTAAGCACTTATCCTCTAGATCTTGGCTGGCTTGGCGTAACTGCGGCACTCCAGTATAACGACTGCCGCCCAATATACGGTGAGCAATTTGCCCAAGCATACTACGATTGCGCGTTTCCCATGCTTGCGTCAATGCCTGCTTTTCATCATTAATGGTATCGAGCATCATAATAATCAGCTTGGCAGCAAGATCCGGTTTATTGGCTGAGCGAGTCAGTGCATCTTGCCAGTTTAGAATATCTAAGCTATCAAACACGCGGGCGTTTAAGTCTGTATTTTCTAGTATTTCATCTTTAATACTGTCGACCGTTTGGAAAGCGTGCGTCTTCAATGGTGCTTGCCCCTGCTCTTGATAGCGCAGATTTTCATAGCGTGGCTGATTTTCACGCAAGGTTTCACGCCTATAATCTTCACGCGGCTGACTGTCACGCAAATAGTCATCACGAATTTTCTTCAGTGATAAAGGGCGAGTAATCTTTTGCCGACTGCGTATCTTGGCAGCATTATCACTATTTGCCTCATTCCTTTTAATCATTTGATAAATAGGCGTTGTAGCGCCTGAATATACAGCTGAAGAAGGTTGCGTCATCGCATTTTGCAAATCAGTACCTTTGGAATCAGTACTCTGCAAACCAGCATTTTGAGAATGGTTGGTTTTCGATTCCAAAGCTTGTAAATTACTGCTTTGTTGGCCATGATTTTTTGAAGGGTCTTCGTTTACTGCCGTCAATGGTGCAGGTGATGCAGTGCGCCCAAGCCATTTTTGCAGCACTTGTAGCAACTGTGGCTGGCTAATAGGCTTACCCACATAGTCATTAATGCCACTGGCGATTAATTTATCACGCTCATCAGCTAGTCCATGTGCGGTCAATGCAATAATAGGAATATGGCTGTCAGCCGCTTCAATATTGCGAATTTGCCGCGCCGCTTCGTGTCCTGACATACGCGGCATTTGAATATCCATAAAGATAAGATCAATACTGTCTTTATGCTGCACAGCGCCTTTCTCTTCTGTAGTGGCGTCTTCAAGATGTAGCGAGCCAGCCGCTGTTTTATTAACATCATCGCGCGTTTCAGCTTTAGATATCTGGGTCTTTTTTGACAGACTTTGTTTTTCAGTTTTGGCGGTTTTAATATTCTTGGTTTGCTGCTTGCTAATAAGTTCTATCGCGTCAAAACCACTGCTTACTGTAATCACATGAATGCCAAGCTCACTCAGCAGGGCATCTAGCACCAGTAGGTTTGGCAAATGATCATCGACTGCCAATACGGTAACGCCTTTCCAACGTGGTTCTGGGATACCTGTCGGTGCGCTACGCTTTTGCGTATCAAGCATGGCATATAGCTGTCTTTTATCTAACGGTTCATACAATATATTGGCATGGTAGCGATTGAGCAGTGCTTGGTCAGCGGCAACTTGATAACCAAATACCGCCAGCTTACCTTGATAATGCAGGCGAATTTGTTTAAGCAGCGCCATCATATCGTCTTGCGTGTCATCATCAACGATAACCCAATCCCAATAATTGCCCTGCTCTTTTAGCGACTCAAGCACGCCCGGCAATGAGTTTGCTTGGGTCAGTTTAATCGGCAAGTGCTGCAAGCTGGCTTTGAGCACTTGTATAGAGGCAGTATGATTGATCCAGATTAAGACATTAAACTCATCGGTCGCGCTCGCCAGTGGTGCTAGAACCGGCAGCTCAATGGTTTGACCAGTAGCAGCCTCTAACACATCGACATGCGCTGGCATGCGAAACCAAAACGTCGCCCCTTGATTAGAGATATTTTCTTGCACATTATCATAAAAACCAATATCGCCGCCCATCAGTCGTGTCAATTGCTTGGAGATGACCAGACCCAATCCTGTCCCACCATATTGACGCGTGATTGAAGGATCTCCTTGGCTAAAGCTTTGAAAGAGCATTTTTTGATCAGACAGTGAAATACCTTTGCCACTATCTTGCACGCTAATCATCAAATAATTGTCTTGATGGTCATCTAAGCTGACGCGCACCACCACATCACCACTGTCAGTGAATTTAATCGCATTACCGACGATATTGGTCAGTACTTGCTTGAGTCGTAAGGCATCACCATTGATACGCATCGGTACATCGTTATAAAACAGTACCGCCATGCGCAGACCTTTTTCTGCAGATACCGGTGACAGCATATCGACCACATCATAGATGGTTTCATAAAGATCAAATTCATGGCGATCAAGTACTAATTTACCTGCTTCAATCTTGGAAAAATCCAACACATCATTCACTAACGCCAGTAAGTGTGCGGACGATTTGCGTATGGTTTGCACATACAAGTCTTGTTCAGGATTGAGCTCGCCGTGACGCGCAAGCAAATTAATAAAACCATCAATACTATTCAATGGCGTACGCAGCTCATGGCTGATATTGGCTAAAAATGCTGATTTGGCTTGGCTGGTTGAGATTGCCGCATCACGCGCATTGCGAATAGAGATGTTTTGCATTTCCATTTCATCAAAAGCCAAACGTAAATCATCTTCCGTTTGCTCCGCATGGTCTTTAAGCTCTTGAAAGCTCCCATGTAAACGGCGTAATGTTCTAACCAAATCTTGTTGTAACAAATTCAGCTCACCATTCGATTCAACCGGAATGGGTTGGTATAGATTGTCGACATGGGTACGTTGCAGCTGCAAACGTAGCTCATAGATTGGCGCTATCCAACGTTTTGAATAGATATTCAAGCTCAGCAGCAAGATTAAAATAGTGAATAAGCCAGTAATTACCAATGCCATCGCGATACGATAGCGGGCGATATAAAGCGGCTCATTATCCATATCAATCAATAGCCACAACTGCTGACCGTCAAACTCGCCCAATACGCTGCCGTAAGCGGTACCGATGGGCGTTGGTTTTTGTGATAAAAAACGCTCTGATGGGTCTATTTCTGGCCACGCCTCATCAGTACCATAGCCTACCGTTGCCAGTACTTGATTGTTCTGATTAATAATGGCGATACGCTGCACATGCTGCTCCGACTGCAGGCGCCCTAATCTATCTTGAATACTTTTTAGCGCCGCCATCGCGGCTGGCGAAGTACTATCTGTATTACCATTGCCTCTTTCCGATTCTGCCTTTTCACGCTCTTGCTCCAATAGTTCCGGAATAAGCTCCACAATCGTTGGTGTATAACGGATGAGTACCGCCTCGGCCAATACTTCTTGCTCTGAATCACTGGCCCGCATGGTTTCATGAAACACCAAAATACCACCTACTGCCGCCAGTAAACAAATTGGCAAAAACACCAATATAATCAGCTGACCATAGGCACTACTGGTATCAAAACGTTTTTTGTAAGCCATGCTAGATTCAATCTCCACTGATATTTTTGCGACAGATATTTTATGAGGCGCTTATTAACGAGCTATTCATGATTTATTAATCAATTATTTAGATAAGTGCTTAATAAGCAAAAACCATTAAATATCGTTTGAGATTATCTTAACAGGATTCTATAAGCGGCTGTTAAACAATCATTGATAAAGCTTTATGCGCTAAGCGCAGCTGAAAACAAAATGATATAATGGCGCAAATTTTCATTTGCCACAATAAACACCTGACAGTCGTAATCTATTCACTTATTATTGTTGGCACATTATTAATAAATGGTGATTGACCATGGTGGTATGACCCTATTGTCAAATAATAAAAACGCATTTTGATCATAAAACCGCCGTTTAAAAGGCGAATGAATGCCCTACTATCATTTAAGAGATTGTTCTTTTAACAGACAGTTCTTTTAAGAGAACATTCTTTAAAAAATTAATAAGGATACCTTATGTCCGCTACGGCCAAGTCAAACGCCAACTTTATTACTCAAATCACTAAGCTTGCTGATTGTGTCGGTCAAACGCCATTGGTCAAATTGCAGCGTTTGCCTGAGCAAGAGCAGATTGCCAATGGTGCGGTATTGCTAGCCAAGCTCGAAGGTAACAATCCTGCTGGTTCTGTAAAAGACCGTCCTGCATTTAACATGATCTATCAAGCTGAGCAGCGTGGCGATATCAAGCCTGGTGATATGTTGATTGAAGCGACCAGCGGCAATACCGGCATTGCTTTAGCCATGGTCGCGGCGATGCGTGGCTATCCGATCACTTTATTTATGCCGACCAACTCAACCCAAGAACGTAAAGACGCTATGATTGCTTATGGCGCCACGTTAATTGAAGTGGATGATGGTATAGAGGCAGCGCGCGATTTGGCATTACAGATGCAGACCGAGGGTAAAGGCATTGTGCTCGATCAATTTAATAACCCTGATAATAAACAGGCGCATTATCTGACCACAGGTCCCGAGCTATGGGCGCAAACTGACGGTAAAATCACTCACTTTATCAGCTCTATGGGTACCACTGGCACCATCACCGGTGTCGCACAATATCTAAAAGAGCAAAATCCTGCGGTGAAAATTATCGGTTTACAGCCTGATGAAGAAGCATCTATCGCTGGTATTCGCCGTTGGCCTGCCGCTTATATGCCGGGTATTTTTGAAGCGGACTTGGTTGATGACATCATGGATATTGATCAACGCGTCGCTGAAGTTTATATGCGTAAGCTTGCCAAAACCGAAGGGATTTTTGCTGGGGTATCTTCAGGTGCGGCAGCATGGGCAGCTATACAAGTGGCTAAAGAGAACCCTGACGCTGTCATAGCCTTTATCGTCTGTGATCGCGGTGATCGTTATTTGTCCACTGGACTATATAATATCGATGACAGCATAGAAAATGCTGACAACGCAGCTCTATAAGTCAACCACTAGGTAGAATTATCTATGTCACAAGCCTTCTCGTCCAATCCTATACTGGTCTTTGATATTGAGACCGTCGCGGATACCGATGCTGCCCGCCGTATTTATCCGCAATTGGCTGAGCTAAACGATGCGGACGCATTGAGCGCATTAACGGCTATTCGAATACAAGAAGCGGGACACGACTTTATGCGTTTGCCGTTGCAGCGCATTGTTTGTATTTCTGCGCTCTATATTAAAGACGGTACGTTTTCTTTATTTTCTTTAACCGCAGATAAGTTTAGTGAAAAGGAAATTCTTGCCAAGTTTTTTCGGGCGTTTAGTGATCTTGAAAAACTGCCTAAACTGATTAGCTGGAATGGCTCGGGCTTTGATATTCCGGTGCTGATATATCGTGCCATGCAATATGATTTGTCAGCGCCATGGTTATTTGAAGAAGGCGAGCGCATCAAAAACATGCGTTTTGATAATTATGTGAATCGCTTTCACACGCGCCACCTTGATTTGATGGACAGATTTAGCCAATACGGTGCCAGTCGCCGCGAGGCCATGGATGTTGTCGCAAGCTTATACGGCTTGCCTGGTAAGACGGATGTCGATGGTAGCATGGTTGGCGACCTCGTCAGCAATAATGACTGGCAGACGCTATCGATATATTGTGAGTCTGATGTGATGAATACTTGGTTGATATATTTGCGCTGGCTGCGTCTAACTGGACAACTCTCCTTACCCGATTTCGATGCTTGGCAAAAGCAAAGCCATGACTATTTAGCCAAATTTACCCAAGCGGACGGCAGTCTACGTCACCAAGAATTTATTGCTGATTGGTCATCTGCGCCCAGATCATAGAAAATACGGTTATAAGCAATTTATTCTATCCTCATTTTTTTAGCTATTTTTATTTATCATTTATTATTAAGGCAGGTTTATGCAACCCACCGATTCAAACACTCCTACAGCACCTAATACCACACAGCAAACTAACGAGACTCAGACCATTACTATCCCGCCTAATAAGAAAAAATCTAAGCCATCATCGAAGACACGCCGTCGTCTAAAAGATGCTGAGCCACTACCCTTTACTATTGATGGCTTATCGCATGATGGGCGCGGCGTTGCCGTATACGGTAATGGCTTTGGAGAAGCCGAAGGACACATCACAGATAAGCATGGCAAAAAAATCTTTGTCAGCTTTGCATTACCGGGTGAAAGCGCCTTGGTCAAAATTACTAATAGTCGTACCAGCTTTGAAGAAGGCGATGCCATTAGCATCACTGCCAATCCAAATCCTGAACGCGCTGTACCGCCCTGCCCACACTTTGGGGTTTGTGGTGGTTGTAACTTGCAGCATTGGCAACCGGATGCGCAGATTAATTTTAAGCAGTCTGTCCTTGCTGAAATGTTACAACACCAAGCCCACGTTCAGCCTGATCATTGGCTAACACCCATAGTCGGAGATCAACTCGGCTATCGTACCAAGGCGCGACTTGGCGTACGTTATGTTGCCAAAAAAGAAACCGCGCTGGTAGGCTTTCGTGAGCGTTCAAGTAACTTCTTGGCTGAGTTAAATGAGTGTCATATCTTAGATCCGCGTATCGGCTTTGAGATTGAAAACTTAAAAACCCTTATCAGCACGTTAGAAAGCCGTGACAAGATTGCCCAGCTTGAATTGGCTATGGGTGAGTATTTGCCAGAGCTACCTGACGGTGATCAACCAGTGGCACTGATTGTGCGCAACCTAGCGCCATTATCAGAAGCTGATATAGATAAACTAAAAGGCTTCTTTGCTGCTCGCAATTGGCAGTTATATTTGCAATCAAAAGGTGTCGATAGCATTCAACGTATTGCCTTGACGGATGCTGATGATTTAAGTGAACAATTTGGACGCTTATATTATCAATTACCCGAATATGACCTTACTTTTGAATTTATCCCGACAGATTTTACCCAAGTCAATCTGTCAGTAAATCGTCAGATGACCAAACTTGCTTGTGATTTGTTGGATTTAAAAGCAGGTGAGCGGGTGCTGGATTTATTTAGCGGCTTGGGTAATTTTAGCTTACCACTTGCGCGTTTGGTTGGTGAAACTGGCTCAGTTGTTGGTGTTGAAGGTAGTGAAGCTATGACTGCTCGCGCCGCTGATAATGCGCGTCGCAATGGCATTAATAATACTGAATTTTATAGCCAAGACTTAACTCAGGACTGTACGGATAAACCTTGGGCCAATCAAGGGTTTGATGCGCTGCTTATTGATCCACCACGTTCTGGCGCATGGGAAATCATGCAGTATCTGCCAAAGTTTAATGCAGAGCGTATCGTCTATGTTTCATGTAATCCTGCTACCCTCGCTCGTGATACCAAAGCGTTGCTAGAACAAGGCTATCGTTTGACTCATGCTGGCGTGATGGATATGTTTTGCCATACCGGTCATGTTGAGTCAATCGCTCGCTTTGAGAAAGTGTCAGCTTAGCGTCCGTTTTTTCGCGTTTATTTTTTGATACATAAAAGCGTTAAGGTGTTTTTTTAAAATAAATTAGCCATATTGTGCTTAAAGAAAATCGACGATATGCGCGTAAATAAGCCGCTATGTTATTGAGCCTGAAATTATCATTACAGAGGCTCGCTTGATTTGTCATCGCAACATGCGATAATAATAGTCAGTGCTTTCATTTTTTAATAAAAATGTAGCAAGTATACGTACTCATAATTGTACGTATTATTCATATGTTTAATTTTATAGCTGCTAAAAAAGGATTTTTTAGCGGCTGTATTGATTTATAACTGACTATTCACAAATAGCAAGCTCACCACATGCATTGTAGATGGGGTTATCGTCAATTTAGAATAGCTAAGAGGAGTGGGCTATGGTAAAAATTCGTGAAGGATTACCGCTGGTGGATGGACAGACCACGCAAGCTGACAGTGCCACCCTAGCGGCGCAACTGGTCGCGAGTCAACGCTCTCATCAGTCTGCAAACAGTTATGCCCAAATTCCCCTCGATATCAAACATCAGCTGTCCACTCATAAACTACATACTACCTTTGATCGCTCCGCACAGTATGCTTATCATAGTCATGACCCGAACCTTAAAAACGAGTATTTAGACAATAAACTTCTCAATGAATCCTCGACGCTTTCAGAAAAAGAGCTTGAAGCGATTGATTTGGATCAGATAAATATTGACGTACCTACTTGGCTAGACAATGTAGCTAAGCGTATCGGTCAAGAATCTGTACCCAATCTCAGCGTTGCCTGTGAGTTTATTCGTAGTCATATGAATACCAGTGAATCTGAGCGTTCAGGCGCTTACGTGACAGGTATTGCTATGACGGACATCTTGACTTACCTTTACCAAGATGAAGATGCCCTTGTTGCTGCTATGCTTTATCGCAGTGCGCGTAAGGAAATCATTAGCCTCGCTGATATTGAAAAAAACTTCGGTGCTGATATATCAACCTTAGTCAAAGATACCTTGGCGATGGGTAAGCTGTCTGAGATTATCGAGAGCAATAAGCGCTTAGAAGATCACTTTGTTAATAACCAGCGTGACCAGCTATCAAACATTTATAGCATGCTTATCTCTGTTACCAATGATGTGCGCGTGGTACTCATCAAGCTGGCTGAACGTACTTTTGCCATGCGTGAATTGACCTTTTCTAATGCAGAGCGGCAAAATCGTGTCGCACGTGAGGTCATGACAATTTATGCCCCATTATCGCACCGCTTGGGTATCGCCCAGCTTAAATGGGAGCTTGAAGACTTAGCGTTTCGCTACCTTGCGCCAGATCGCTATAAAGAAATTGCCAAGCTATTATCGGAAAAACGTAGTGAACGTGAGTCCTATATTCAGCGCGTGCAAGACAAGCTCAATGAATCCTTGGCAGAAGCTAGTATTGAAGGTGAAGTTTCAGGACGCGTTAAGCACATCTACTCTATTTATCGAAAAATGAAGTTAAAAGGTTTATCATTTGATCAGCTTTATGACATTCGCGCCTTGCGGGTATTGGTCACCAACCCTTCAGATTGCTATCATGTTTTAGGACTGGTACATGGCTTGTGGCGTTATATTCCTGAACAGTTCGATGATTATATTACCAATCCAAAGTCTAATGGTTATCGCTCATTGCATACGGCAGTGATTGCTGAAAATAAATCGCTTGAAGTACAAATTCGCACTCATGAAATGCACTTTGAAGCCGAGCTTGGCATGTGTGCTCATGTCAATTACAAAGAAGGCCTCAAAAATAAGAAAGACAACTATCTCAATCAAAGGATCAGCTCATTACGCCAACTGCTCTCTATTAATAATGAAACGCGCAATCAGCCACGCTCGTCATTATTGACAGGCGAAGAGCTAGAAGAAATCGAGTTTGATGAAGAGGAACAACTCGTTGATTTCGATGAGCTCGAACGTATTTATATCTTTAGTCGTGATGGTGATATTACTGAGCTACCAAAAGGCGCGACTGTGCTGGACTTTGCCTATTATGTGCACACGCAAGTTGGTAATCGTGCTCAAGCGGCGCGAGTCAATCAGCGCTATGTACCGCTGACCTATCAGCTCAAGACTGGCGAACAGGTTGAGATCATCACCAAAGCGTCACGTGAGCCTAACCGTGATTGGCTGGTTGCTTCACTGGGCTATATTCATACAAACCGCGCACGCTCAAAACTACGCCAGTGGTTCAATAAACAAGACCGCGATAAAAATATCGAGATTGGTCGGCACATGCTGAGCAAAGAGCTTGAGCGTTTATCAGTGCATCCTAATAGCATTGATTTAAATGACTATATCCAGCATTTTCATGTCAACAATACCGATGATATCGTCGTCGGTCTAGTGACAGGTGAGATTGGACTCAACCAACTCACCAGCCATATTTCTCGTCAGTTGCATCTAGAGCCTGAAAAACCTGAAGAAGATTTCTCACCTCATATCGATACAAGAGACTCAGGGCAACGTGATGCCTATAGAATCCATATCGATGGCTTGGACAATATCGAGATTAGCTTGGCAGGCTGTTGCCATCCCGTACATGGTGAACCAATCGCTGGTTATATTACTTTATCGCGCGGTGTTAGCGTGCATAATCGGGGCTGCCCCGAGTATCTACGTATGATTGAGCGTGACCCTGAGCGCGAAATCGAAGCGGCTTGGAAAGTTAAATCGGGTCGCTATCAGCCGGTAGATATTCATGTAGAGGCGTATGATAGGCGTGGACTTTTACGCGATTTGACCCAAATTATTGATAAAGAAAACGTCAATATTCGCCAAGTTGAAACGCTGAGTAATGATGACAATATTGCCTTTTTAAAATTTCATATTGAAGTTTCAGGGCTGGCGCATCTATCAAAGCTACTTGCTAAGCTCGAACAACAGCACGGTATCTTACATGCTCGACGTGCCGTTGCTTGATGATAAAGTGATCAAAATTTTCCAAAAACACCTTCAATTAACAATAGAGTTTTCATAAAAAATACTATGCCTGAGTTGCCCGAAGTAGAAACGACAAAAACCAGCCTTACTCCGCTATTAGGTCGAAAAGTCACCAATGTAGAAGTCTTTCAACCTAAACTGCGTTGGTCGATGCCCGATGATTTAAACCAATTAGTTGACTACACTTTGGATAGCGTTGAGCGACGAGCAAAGTATTTAATCCTCAATTTTATACCGTTAGTTGCTGCTCATACTACTAGCGCTATCCAGTCTGGCACGTTCCAGACTGACATTTTAAAGCCACGACAACTTTTAATTCACCTTGGCATGTCAGGCAGCTTACAACAACACAGTCATGCTAGCGATAAACGCAAACACGACCATTTGATTATGACCTTTATTGGCGCTGATAACACGCAAATCCAGTTACACTATTATGATCCTAGACGCTTTGGATCCGTCTTATGGCTTGAGGATTATGGTCATAAACTATTAGATCATTTAGGCCCTGAGCCATTATCAGAAACCTTTACTGCTGACTATTTATATTATCTAATTCAGCGTACTGATAATCCTAATCAAACCTCTAATGACACTTTAACAAATGAAACCATAGTCAGTAAGGCAATCATCAGTAAAACTACTAGCACTAAACAACCGATCAAACGCGCTATCAAATCAGTGATTATGGAGCAACAAGTCGTGGTCGGTGTTGGCAATATTTATGCAACTGAAAGTTTATATCTTTCAGGTATTCATCCAGCAACACCTGCCCATGAGCTATCATTCGAACGGATTACGGTACTGGTTGATCATATTAAAGTTATCCTACAAAAGGCGATAGCGCTTGGTGGTTCAACATTACGTGATTTCACAGTTGCCAGTGGACAAACAGGATATTTTCAACAGACCTTGAATGTCTACGGTAGACAAGGTGAGGCTTGCCCGCACTGTGACACTGTATTAGAAAATATTAAGCTCAATGGGCGCGCCAGTGTTTATTGCCCGCACTGTCAGCCAAGCCGTTAAATTGAAACATATTGACTAATAACACTGCTTTAGAAAAAAATCTTGCGCATTTTTGTTGCTTATTAACGTACATATTGCTTTAATAGTGCCAGCACTTACATAAATAGTGCAAACCGTTTATTGATCTGTAATATATCATCTATTTATTGTTGCCGTGATATTTCTATGGGGAAATAGCAGCAGCTATTCATCATACTATTTATGAGTTTTAGGACATCATTATGACGGCTCAAGCTAAAATCAAAAGCACCGCTAAATATAAGCTACTAACGATGATTGCAAGTGCCAGCTTAGTTTTTGCAAGCATGCAGCCCGCTTTGGCAGCGATAGAAATTGATGAAACTGATTTTGGTCCTTCTTATGAGACTATGGCCGTTGATACCATTGTTGGGAAGCCATTACAACTAGTAGCAGCAGTGGCGGGTACAGCAGCTTATCTCGTTAGCCTTCCCTTCTCTCTTATCGGTGGTAATGCAGACCAAGCACAGCAGAAGTTGTTCGTTGAGCCATGGAATGCAATGGGTCGCTGCTTAGGCTGTACCGTTGCTGAGGATAATTATTACAAATCACAAATTATTGACAATAACATTGTACGTATCATTGTTGATCAACCATCAGAGATTCTTATTAATACCAACGACTATGTCATAATCACGCCTTAGACTACAATTTCTACTACCAATTTATCTAATAAATTATTGATAGTAGCTGTCTTATCAATCGATGATTTTTAAACTAACAGCTTATCAATATGCAATAAAAAAAAGGCTAACATTACGTTGGCCTTTTTGCATTTTATTATCCTATTTTAGATAAAATTGCTTTATTTGGTAAGATTGCTATTACCAAGCTTGGCACTAATCTCACGCAGCAACTGCACTTCTTCTGAAGGTCCTGCTACTTCCTCTACCACCTCATCTGCACGGCGCAATCTATTGACCATTTTTATCATCATAAAGATAATAAACGCTAAAATCAGGAAGTTAATAAGTACGGTGATAAAACTACCATAAGCCAATACCGGGACACCCGCTGCTTTAAGTGCATCATAGGTTTTAGCAACACCTTCAGGCGCATCCCCTAATATGAAAAACATATTCTTAAAGTTGATTTCGCCGCCCGCAATAAAAGCAACGATAGGCATAATGATATCCTCTACTAAAGATGTCGTAATAGTAGCGAACGCTCCACCAATAATGACACCGACAGCTAAGTCCATGACATTACCTTTTAAGGCAAATTCTTTAAATTCAGATACCATACTCATAATCTCTTTCCTCAAAAATCTTATCTACAATAAGATAAGTATATAAATGGTTAATCCGACATTGGACTTTAGGGACAATTATTGAATATTTCGTTGTTTGAAAAACCCTATCAAACTATTGTGTTTTTATTTCATGAAAAATGCAACAAAAAAAACAGCATAGAATGAGTGATGTTCTACTCATTCTATGCTGTTCATTAGATATCTTACTTAATAATAATAAAAAAATATATTAATTAGTATTAAGGATATCTCTTAATTACCAAACAAATAAATGATGACTATCATTTATTTATCGATATTAAGCACCTTTCTTACGTCCAAAACGCTTACGCTCACTTTCAGTCAAGTAACGCTTACGCAGACGGATAGATTTTGGTGTAACTTCTACTAGCTCATCATCTTGAATAAATTCAAGCGCTTGCTCAAGAGTAAACTTGATTGCAGGCGTTAAGGTCAACGCTTCATCAGTACCACTAGCACGAACGTTGGTTAACTGCTTGGCTGTTGTTGGGTTAACGGCCATATCATCGTTACGTGAGTTTAAACCAACAATCATACCTTCGTAAACTTCAAGCTGTGGCTCAGCAAACATCTTGCCACGCTTTTGTAGGTTGAATAGTGCGAAGCCTAAGCAAACACCTTTAGTCATAGAAACGAGTACGCCGTTAGAGCGAGCACCGACATCACCAATTTTTTGTGGACCATAATGCGAGAAGCTTGAAGTTAGGATACCTGTTCCTGAAGTCAACGTTAAAAACTCAGAACGGAAACCAATCAAACCACGAGCTGGCATTGTCGCTTCGATACGCATACGACCTTTACCATCAAGCTCCATGTTGGTCATCTCGCCTTTGCGTAGACCAACTTGCTCCATGATTGGACCTTGATGCTGATCTTCAACATCAAAGACTACATTCTCGTACGGCTCTTGTAGCTTACCATCAATCTCTTTAACGATAACTTCTGGACGCGATACACCAAGCTCATAGCCTTCACGGCGCATGTTTTCAATCAATACAGACAGATGTAGCTCGCCACGACCTGATACTTTAAATTTATCAGGAGATTCTGTGTCTTCTACACGCAATGCCACATTATGAATCAGTTCACGCTCAAGACGCTCACGAATGTTGCGTGAAGTGACAAATTTACCTTCACGACCAGCAAACGGAGAGTTATTAACTTGGAACGTCATAGATACTGTTGGCTCATCAACCGTTAATGCTGGCAAAGCTTCAACATGATTAGGATCACATATAGTATCCGAGATGTTAAGTGCATCAACACCAGTAATACAGACAATGTCACCTGCTTGCGCATCATCTACTTCAATACGATCAAGACCATGATAACCCATAATCTTCAATATACGACCGTTACGTGTTTCGCCATCTTTATCGATGACAGTTACTTGCGTATTAGTAGATACACGGCCACGTTGAATACGACCGATACCAATGACACCAACGAAGCTATTATAATCAATACTTGAGATTTGCATACGGAACGGAGCATCAGCATCTACTTGCGGAGGCTGCACAACATCAACAATAGTTTTGAAAAGTGGTGTCATGTCATCAGCTAAATTATCAGCTTCTAAACCAGCAATACCATTTAATGCTGAGGCATAAACAACTGGAAAGTCTAATTGCTCATCTGTCGCACCAAGGTTATCAAACAAATCAAAAATTTGATCCATTACCCAATCAGGGCGTGAGCCTGGACGGTCAATTTTATTAATAACAACAATAGGCTTTAGACCTTGCTCGAACGCTTTCTGAGTCACAAAACGGGTCTGAGGCATTGGACCATCGACACCGTCCACAACTAGAAGTACACAGTCGACCATTGACATCACACGCTCAACTTCGCCACCAAAGTCGGCGTGACCAGGGGTGTCCACGATATTGATACGGTATTCAGTACCATCAGTATCGTCAGTCCAACGGATGGCTGTATTTTTAGCCAAAATAGTAATACCACGTTCTTGCTCAATATCACCTGAATCCATTGCACGTTCAGCAATGTTTGCACGGTCGCCAAAAGTACCAGACTGATGTAATAACTTATCAACCAAAGTTGTTTTACCGTGGTCAACGTGGGCAATAATTGCAATGTTACGCAGGTGTTTGATATCGTTCGCCATATAAAATGCTCGTTTCGTCTTAAAAAAATGCAGTAGCAGTAAGCACCGCTGGATAAACTTTTGCCATTAACCAGATAGTCCTAATTACACTAGTATCAAACGACCATACAATGGGCACGGTGGATTAATTAATATGCGTAAAATCAAGTATCTATGCTGATAAATCCATCGTACAGATAGCTATGCTAATGTACACTTTGTCAATCTACAAAGTGTTTGGGTAGCTAGTATAACATTATTGCATCATAGATTTATGTAATAACTCACTTTTCTCGATACATAAATAAAAAAAAGCCACCCAATGGGTGGCTTTTTTTGTAACTAATTAGTTTGTAACATAACTAGTAGCTATTACTTATTGAACAACCATATCTTTAGTTTGTTCAACAGTCATGGTTTTGTCACCAGTGATGATGGCATATACACGACGGTTCATAGCGCGACCTTCTTCAGTGTTGTTATCAGCGATTGGTTGGTCATAACCATAACCAACTGTTGATAGACGGTTTGGTGCGATACCAAATTCGTTAGTCAGCATAGATTTCACAGCAACGGCACGGGCTTCAGACAGACGTTGGTTATAACGTGCTGATGGACCTGTTTTAGAAGCATGACCTTCAACACGAGCGGTAGAGTTAGGATACTCACGCATCTTCTCTGCTACTTTAGCGATTTCAGGTTGGTACTGAGCTTTGATAGCTGATTTATCGTTGTCAAAGAATACACGAAGTTCCATTTTCAGCTCATCAGTAATATCTACTGGTACTGGGCAACCGCGCTCATCAACAACCACGTTCATTGGAGTGCCTGGGCAAGCATCGATGCTATCAGGTACGCCATCGCCATCAGAATCAAGATCAGATTCAATAACAACGATTGGTGGAGTCTGAACGTTAGGCTCTACCATTGGTGGAACAGCTACTGTAGGTGCTAAATGGCCACCAAGTACAACTTCTAGACCGGCCAAGGCCATGCCTTCCCACCAGTTTTCGTCAAAGTTATGAATCGCACGAGCTTCACCACGTAGGCTTAGAGCGTTGTTGATACGATACATAGCACCTAAACCTAGGTTACCAATGGTATCTTTAGAACCAGTAACAAAGTTGCCAGCTGCATCTTCAACTTCGATTTTAGACTGACCAGCACCAACCAATACATATGGCTTAAATGCGTTATCAGTGTAACCACTAAACTCTTCAAAACCGATCAAGAAGTTACCAGAAATCATTTCTTGTTCAGCATCTAAAGATATAGTACCAGCGTCGTTTACAGCATCAGTGTTTGATACGCCGTATTCTACTTGGAACTGAGTAGAAGGAGTAAGCTCAATACCTAGCGCTGCACCAGTATATAAACCATTCTCTTTATAAACCCCACCTGCGCCCATAGTTTCAGCTTGCTCATCAGAAGCGCCTTCACTGTAATGATAACCAAGTAGCAATGGGCTGATAGTAACGCCAGCGTTAGCTGCTAGTGGCGCCGCTGTGATGGCAAACAAAGCCAAAGCAATTTTATTTAATTTCATGAACTTCCTCCAAAGGATAATTTTAGTAATGCATTAAGCAAAACCGCTGCTCAAGATGGCCAAAAATAGACATCATTTACGAATTAAAATTACAAAGCAAAACCAATTAAGAAGTAGCTTAGCGATTATCAATTCAGTTTACAACTTTTTTCGTTAATCAGCTACACATTATTACACGATAATGTCATAACTAAAACACATTAGCCGGCTTAACTTACTGAGCTCTAACACACTTTACACTTTTTATCTTTTGTATGTTAGGTCGCAATAGATTATGAAACCAATCATATCTATTGATTAAGACTATTTTAATACAAATGGCTTAGTTTCTCTATTGCTAAAACTCTCCATTCACGAATTGAAACATTCTTTGACAGTAGACATATATTTAGTTTATATTCATGACTGCAAACATAGTTTCACTATTTAAATAAATATGTGGTCTTTGACACCAGTTTCTACATCATGAGCAATTCAAAACTTAGGGTAAAAAGTTAAGTAAATTATAAAATTAACCAGTTATATTGAAACAAAAACTCAATTTCATCAGACAATTTTAAAAATTTTATTCTATCCATACCTTTTATGCAGGTAACAATCCTCAATGATTGCATCATATAGAGTATCTTTCAATAGGTTAAAAAATCAAAACCCCTATCATGATAAGGGTTTTAATTTGGTGGAGCTGATCGTTACCGTCGCAGTCTTGTCTATATTAGCAATGATTGCTGCTCCTTCTATTATGGAGCAACTCGCTCGCATGGAAGCAAAGCGTATTGAAGGTCAAATAGAAAATACGCTGACATTAGCCAAAGCTGAAAGTTATATCAGAAGGCAAGATTTACTTGTTTGTTTATCGAACAGTGCTGGACGTTGTCATCGAGACAGTTATAAAACACTGTTGTTATTTTCAGATAAAAATAATAATAAAAATTTTGATATTGGTATTGATGATTTGCTAGCAGAACAGATCCTAAACCCGAAATATAGTACTTTATATCTACGCGTAGGTAATAATCGTCATTACACTAAGTTCTGGGGCGATAGCGGTAGTCCGCGCGGACATTTTGGTCATATTAAATACTGTCCGACCTCAACCTACAGTCAAACCATGTATCAAATCTCATTTAACCAAGTCGGTCGCATTACTTATAAACCCAACGAAAGCTACCCTACTGATTGTGGGCAATAAAAATGATGAGATTAGATGCTTAAATACTTTGGTGCATGGCAGACTTCATCATAATAACCGCCTGCTCTAATCCAACAAAAACGGCATCGGCAATAAGAGCATGACCAATATTCAGCTCATATATACCATCAATCTGGGCAATAGCATTGACGTTATCACGTGTGAGACCGTGGCCTGCATTGACTAGAAGTTTATCATCGATAAGTCTAGCAGTAATTACTGCATTTTTGATTCGATTCAGTTCTACGTTCATCCTATCGATATCATCTGCTAAACCTGCCTCCGCATAGGCGCCTGTATGTAATTCAATAGCATCAGTGCCACAATTGACTGCAGCAGTAATCTGCTTATCTTCTGGATCAATAAATAAAGACACTTTGATATCTGCCGCCTGTAACTGACCGATATAATCTGTCAACCAAGTGAGCTGTCCTGCGACATCAAGACCGCCTTCTGTGGTCAACTCGGCACGCTTTTCTGGTACCAAGCATACCCAAAATGGTTTGACCTGACAGGCAATCTCTAGCATTTCAGTCGTTGCTGCCATCTCTAAATTCATTCTAGTGGTCAGTTGTCCCGCCATTTCATAAACATCTGCATCTTGAATATGACGGCGATCTTCACGCAAATGAATCGTTATCCCATCTGCACCCGCTTGTTCACATAGAAGGGCTGCTGCTAATGGGCTTGGATAGCTAACGCCACGTGCTTGACGTAAGGTCGCTACGTGATCAACATTGACCCCTAATAGCGGTTTTTTTGAAGTATTTTCTGAAGTTTGCTCTAATTTGGAGGCTGTTATGTGCGCGGCGTCAGTCATAAAAAATCCTTTTAATAATATTTAGATGATTTACTAAAAAATAGCTTATAAAGCCTTTGTCAAAACTATGATTGATAACGCTGTTGCTGCTGCCAAAGTAAACGACTTTGTAGCGGCTGATAATCAAGCAAATGATCAATCAGCTGCCGATGCAAGCGCGACCATGCGTTTAGCGTAGTACTAGATATTCCTTGCTCCAGCATCATCAATATCTCACTGCCACTGAAAACCGTATGAGTGATAGCCCTATCATTATCTTCAGTATGGATAATAGGCACTAAACCTACATCAGCTAAAAAGCGATAAGCACAGTGAGGCTCAATAGGTTTCTCAAGGCTATCATGTTTTAACGTTAGCGAAAAACCTAACTCGTTAAATAAATACGTCTCAAAATGGCGCAAGCATAAACGTAATTCGTCAGCAGTTAAGGGCTGCTTAAGCTGACGTAGACTGTCTTGATAATGGTGCCATAATACTGGCATAGGATCTTCAGTAGGTAGTAGTCGCCACAGTATTTCATTCAAATACAGGGCAGCATACTGATGTTGGCCAGTGATACTGTCGTGATGCAACGCCTCTGACATTATCGCGTTGCTATCTTTTATAGCATCATTATTTTCTCTAGCGTTACTATCTTCTTGTTCTATGGGTTTCTGTACGACGCTTAAGGAGGCGATATTAATCTGACTGAATGTCTTAAGATCACGTTTGCCAGTAGCAAAGAGCTGTAAGGGCATAAATAGTGGCGCGCCTTTTTTACCAATACCATGTATCACCCCGTGTTGCTGAGAAAACAAATAATATAAG
This sequence comes from Psychrobacter sp. DAB_AL32B, assembly GCF_002224105.1. Lineage (NCBI taxonomy): Bacteria > Pseudomonadati > Pseudomonadota > Gammaproteobacteria > Moraxellales > Moraxellaceae > Psychrobacter > Psychrobacter sp. DAB_AL32B. The sequence goes on from NZ_NEXU01000065.1 coordinate 37,342, forward strand.
GCGCGCTTTTCTTGATAAGGGCGCTGGTGTAATAAATAACCGATTAACGCTTCGTTACGCATTGATTATTACCTCAGCTTTAATAATAGAAATCTATTATCGACATGCTATTTTTGGTCGCTATTAATATCCCAAGCTGGTTAAAGCACGCTCATCATCGGACCAGCCGCGCTTCACTTTCACCCATAGCGTTAACATAATTTTTTTATCGAACAGTTGTTCCATATCCTTACGCGCGTCCATACCGACTTGTTTGATACGTTGACCTTTGTCACCAATAACAATCGCCTTTTGCCCGCTACGTTCAACATAGATAGTGGCATCAATAAAAGTACAGGCTTTGCGTGGGCGACCTGTTTTTGGATCAGTATGCGCCGCTTCGTCCTTAAATCCGTCAATCTGTACGGTTAAATCGTACGGTACTTCATCACCAGAGCTACGCATGATTTTTTCGCGGATAATTTCACTGGCTAAAAATCGCTCTGAACGATCGGTGATTTGCTCCGTATCATAGATAGGCTCAGCGATTGGGAGATGTGAAGCAATCACTTCTTGTAGACGATTAAGATTTTGATTTTTTAATGCAGAAACAGGTACGATATCGGCAAAGTCAAAGCTATCACTAAAGGTTTCGATAAGTGGCAAAATACTGCCTTTATCTTTCAGAGTGTCTGCTTTATTAATGACCAATACAACGGTCAGCTCCGTATTACCAAGTTTTTGTAAAACCAATAGATCATCATCACGCCACTGGTCTGAATCAACGACAAACAATACCAAGTCAACATCGACTAAGGCTGATACAGCAGCTTTATTCATACGCTCATTAATAGCCCGTACTTCATTACGATGAATACCAGGGGTGTCGACGAATACGGCTTGCATTTCATCATTAGATAAAATACCGTGAATACGATGACGAGTCGTCTGCGGTTTACGTGAGGTGATAGACAGTTTTTGACCCAATAAATGATTCATCAAGGTCGATTTACCCACATTTGGGCGACCAACAATCGCTACATAGCCGGTTTTAAAACCTTCAGCAGTACGAGCACTATTGCTTGGTGAAAAAAACTCTTCGATTGCTAAATCGTTTTCTAGGTCATTGTTTTCTATTGCGTTTTCTTCTAGCGTATTATCTTCTAACGAGTTGTCTTCTAGTACATTGTTTTCTAATGCATTGTTTTTTAAATTATCAGCATTGAGCTGAGTATCATTCGATTCAGTATTTTTTTGGCTTAGATTCAGGTCGGTATTTTCGGTCATATTTTTGGCATTATCTTCATTATTTAATGGCAAGTCAGGGTGATTGCTCATAGGTTAATCCTGTGGAGGTTGTATCAGTCAAAATGCTGTAAAATTAAATTAAACAGCAGAGCTGTTATCAAGTTAAGAATATTGGGTATTTCAACACTTAGTGCTTCAAAAAGTTGATTTTCAAAGCCACAAGTATTTGAATAAAATAGTAGAAATTAAAGGTTATGTTTATAATCGAACTTTAAAATAGGCTTCACAAACTTTAAAATCAATTATGCGCGCTTTTTGGGCACACCTGGCAACTTATGTAGCTGATTAATCATAAGCTCTGCTGCTTTTTGCTCAGCGATACGGCGACTCTCGCCAGATTCGGTAATATCAGGACAATTGCTGATATTTACCTGACAGCGAACCACAAAAACTTGATGCGGTGCATTGCCTTGTGTTTCCATAAGCTCGTAATGCGGCAGATCAAATTGCTTAGACTGTAACCATTCCTGTAAGCGGCTCTTGGCATCTTTTAGGGCTTTTTGATCATTGACATTATCAATGAGGTCGCCGTACCAAGAAAGCACGCAAGCTCGCGTAATATTCATATCTTGGCTATCCAAATAGATAGCACCAATCAATGATTCTACAGCATCGGCCAATATAGAAGCGCGATTGCGACCGCCGCCTTTACGCTCACCCACACCCAATATTAACTGATTAGACAGCTCTAAGTTTTGGGCAATGATGACCAAAGATTCTTGCCGTACTAAAGTGGCACGCATACGGGTCAGACGACCTTCGTTTTGGCTAGGATAACGATGATATAGCGCCTCACCGACAATCATACCTAATAACGCATCACCCAAAAACTCTAAACGCTCGTAGTTTTTTTTGCTATCGAACGAGCGATGAGTGAGTGCCAGCTTTGGTAGGCTTAAATCATTAAACACATAACCCAATTTGCGCGTTAATATTGCTAAGCGTTGAATAAATTCTGAGCTAATAATAAGTGTGTCATCAGACAGACTGTTTTGTTGGGGATTAGGAACCGCCTGAGGGTACTGCGAAGTTGGTTTCATGCGTGGCTTATGATTATCCCGTTTGTATTTCATTGTTTAATTTTATTAAATGATAATATTTTTCAAAAAACATTAACTTCAAAAAACCAGCTTTTAGATAGCTGTTTTTAGATTACTAGTTTTTAAATAGCTATTTTTAAATGACTATTGTACAAATATACAAAAAGCCAGTTACTCGGCTGTTGTACCATCAATATCGCCTTCGAAGCGATTAACAATATCTACATTACCGAAGAGTTTATTGGTTATGTCATATTTCTTATGAATAGCTAACTGACCTGTTTTTTTATCCGTAAAGGTAAATACCTCTGCTGCCTTAGTATCATAATCAGCATTAATAGACAGTTGCTTGTCAACACGCTCAACAAACTGCTTAGCCGTCTCTTTATTATTATTGGATTCTTTAAGCTGAGCGTTTAAGGTTTTGCTCAGCTGATAATCGCCAATTTGTGCTGGTACAATAGCAACGATCAATTTGATAGCCACGCCTAAAGCGATGATAATAAAGACGATGCTAGTGACACTAGCGCCGCGCTGTGTAGACAAACCAGATAACTGTTGCACCATAATATCTCTCAACGGGAAAGTTGCTATATTGATAATTTACCATGCTTATAAATTACCATGTTTTAGTCCCTATCTATAATCTAGATAGTAGTGCCTTAAATAGCTATGATATTATCACAAAACTATTATCGATAATTTAATCCGTCGAGTATTGATAATATTAATCGATAGCACCGTTACGTTTAAAGGTCGGTAAGTTGAGACCAGGCGGTTTATGCATCCAGATGTAAACGGCTTTGCCCGCTAAATTATCATCAGGGACGAATCCCCAAAAACGGCCGTCCGCACTACGATCGCGGTTATCACCCATCACAAAGTATTGACCTTCTGGTACCTTAATACGCCACTCATTGCCTTCTGAGCTAACCACTTCTGGCGACTGTTGCTGCAAAAATGGTGCATATTGCGAGCTGTTCATGCCATTCAAATAACGAACGATATATTCATGCTTCCCTTGGGTTTCTTTGAAATACTGCGCTTCGCCTTCTTCTTGTTGACCCATTGCAGCGGCATTCTCTTCTGTGAGCATTTGACCTGGTGCCACTTGACCTGCCGAATACAGCTGTGATGTCAGCTCAGCATTAGCGTCAAAATCAACCGCGACAGTATTCACAGGGACGTCGTTAATCGCAAGCGTCCCTTGATTATAACTGACGGTATCACCCGGCAGACCAATGACCCGCTTGATATAATAAATACTCGGGTTCTCTGGATAGCGAAAAACTGCCACGTCGCCATGTTCAGGCGCGCCAGTATCGATTACTTTATTATAAGTTAATGGCAAACGCACACCATAAGCGTATTTATTAACGGCAATAAAATCGCCAGTATATAAGGTCGGCACCATAGAAGACGAAGGAATATTAAACGGCTCAATTAAGAACGAGCGTACAATAAGCACCACCGCTAACACGGGGAAAAAGTCATACGCCCAGCGTACCAACAAACTCTCTTTACCGCGACCACGGGTTTTACGTTGTTTAAGCGTCAACTTATCTAATAGCCAAATAATACCCAAGCCGATGGTTAATGGCACTAAAATCAAATTAAAATCAAAATCCATACTTAATTGCCTATTAGCGAGCTACTTATCTGACTATTTTAATTTATAAGACTAGCGATGATTATACGTATATCAATATCTTAATCTACTTGCAGTACTGCTAAGAAGGCTTCTTGTGGAATCTCCACATTACCGACTTGCTTCATGCGTTTTTTACCGGCTTTTTGCTTAGACAATAGCTTTTTCTTACGCGAGACATCACCGCCATAACATTTGGCTAAGACGTCTTTACGCATAGCTTTAACCGTACTGCGACCAATAATCTGGCTACCGATCGCCGCTTGAATCGCCACATCAAACATCTGACGTGGAATCAACTCTTTCATTTTAGTGACTAAGGCATTACCACGATAGCGCGATTGGGTTTCATGCACAATCATGGCAAGTGCATCCACTTTATCGCCATTAATTAATACGTCTACCTTAACCAATTTATCGACTTGATAACGCTCAAAATTATAATCAAGCGATGCAAAGCCGCGTGAGACTGATTTTAGACGGTCAAAGAAATCCATGACCACTTCACCCATCGGAATATCAAATATCAGCTGTACTTGACGACCCATAAAGCGCATATCCACCTGTACACCGCGGCGCTCAATACAAAGTGTCATGACGTTACCCAAGTAATCTTGCGGTACTAAAATCTGACAACGGGCAATTGGCTCACGGAACTCTTCGATATTATTCGGTTCAGGCAATCTTGATGGGTTATCAACATAGATAATCTCGCCATCTTTTTTCACAATCTCGTAAATCACCGAAGGCGCAGTGGTAATCAAATCCAAGTCATATTCA
>NZ_NEXU01000066.1:0-41846 GCF_002224105.1 Psychrobacter sp. DAB_AL32B
TTAATCTGTAGCTTTTGAAGCGCTTCACGGAATTTTTCGAAATCAGTAGACTCAACAGGGAACATACCGGCATAAACTTGCGGGGTAATCTGTTTAAACCCAGGAATACGCTCAACATCAGGCGTACTGGCATGAGTAATCGTATCACCAACCGGTGCACCAGCAATGTCCTTGATACCCGCAATAATAAAGCCCACTTCACCCGCTTGTAAAATACCCGTATCTACCGGCTTCGGGGTAAAGACACCAATTGAGCCGACTAGATGCGCATCTTTGGTAGATTTAATATAAAGTTTATCGCCTTTTTTTATCGTACCTTGGCGCACACGTACTAATGATACGACGCCTAAATAATTATCAAACCACGAATCAATAATCAACGCTTGTAGCGGGGCGTCACGATCACCCGTTGGCGCAGGGATAAATTCAACCAACGCCTCAAGTAATTTATCAACGCCCAGACCAGATTTTGCTGAAACGCGTGGGGCATCAACGGCATCGATACCGATGATATCTTCAATCTCTTGGATGACACGCTCAGGCTCAACTTGTGGTAAGTCAATCTTATTTAAGACTGCCATTACCTCTAAACCTTGATCAACTGCGGTATAACAGTTGGCAACGGATTGTGCTTCAACGCCTTGCGCCGCATCAACGACCAATAGCGCGCCTTCACAAGCCGCTAGTGAACGCGATACTTCATAAGAAAAATCGACGTGTCCAGGCGTATCAATAAAGTTCAGCTGATAGCGCTCACCATTGGGATGGTCATAATACAGCGTCACCGATTGTGCTTTAATCGTGATACCGCGCTCACGCTCAATATCCATCGAATCAAGGACTTGCGCCTGCATCTCGCGATCTTGCAGCGCGCCACACATCTGAATAAAACGATCAGCAAGGGTCGACTTGCCATGATCAATGTGGGCAATAATAGAAAAGTTACGAATATTGGCTAATGCAGTCACAAAGCGCCTACTAAATAATGGAGGATGGAGTAATGAAAATAAATGCTGTTAGATGGAATCAATAGAATCTCCACTCATACTTAATATCAGCCAATACGCTAATACTACCGTATTAAGTTAAAAAACTATCTTATCAAATTAAAAGCCTATGGCGCTTATTACTAATTAATAGTACTTATTACTACGCGCAGGCATGTGAGAGTATTCTAGCAGTTTTCCACTGTAAAGTAAGGCGATTTTATCAGCAAGATTTTGATTGATAAATGAGTTTAATCAGACTGACTTCAAATACAGAACATTTACTAAGCTAGAACTGATAGATTTTGTGTATAGCCATTTATTATCAGCCATAAAACAGGCAAAAAAAAACCAATCACATAATGATTGGCTTTTTAAATTTGAGCAACTGCATATAAATGGTGGCGATGAAGAGACTTGAACTCTTGACCTCACGATTATGAGTCATGCGCTCTAACCAGCTGAGCTACATCGCCATTTAAGGCTCGGTATTATGCCGATATGAGTGACTTGCGTCAACCCCTAAAAAGCATTTTTTGCAAAAAATATTGAATTAAATTCAAAATAACAGCAATTTTAAAAACCAAGCCTGTACTACAATGTACTTTTAAAAAAAAGCACTAAAAAAAGTTGGTAGACCGATAAGCCGGGTTCTGTCGTGGACAATCATTCCTCTAGGCGTATCATCGCTAATACGCTCAAGCAACCTACCCGCATCGAACGCGGGCCGCGCCATGCCGATGCCTATTTGGTCTTGCTACGCGTGGAGTTTACCATGCCGTGAACTGTTGCCAGCCACGCGGTGCGCTCTTACCGCACCCTTTCACCCTTACCGATGACATGAATATCTTGCGATACCCATATAAGCCAAAGGCGGTCTTCTCTCTGCTGCACTGGTCGTCAAGTTACCCTGCCCAGCCGTTAGCTGGCACGCTGCCCTATGTAGCCCGGACTTTCCTCCCCTGCATGTCTGTTGCCAGTGTGCAGCGGCGATTGCCTAGTCTACCAAGCGCGCTATTATAGCAAAATAAATCCTGCTTTCGGAAAGTTTTTTTAGCTTATTTTTAGCGGTGATTTATATAAAGTCTTGAGGAAGTATATAATCTACATTATTAAAGCCATTATCCTCTTGCACCGGTAAAGACAACCAATGTGCACTTGGATAATGCTGCTGAAGATAACTTTGCAAAAATTCTATCGTACTAGCTGCTATCTGTTCATCCGTCTGAGCAGCATTGTCATGAATGTGGTTGTAAATAACACTATGAACGTTTAAACCACGTGACTTTATCGCTTCCAAACTCAGCAAGGTATGATTGATACTACCCAAGCGGCCGGAAGTAAGCAAAATAATTGGATAGCCTACTTCAGCAACATAATCTAAGGTTAATAACTGCTCAGTGATTGGGACTAACAACCCGCCCGCTCCTTCTAATAACACCACGTCATAATCCACTTGTAGACTTTTTGTGGCGCTCGTAATCACATCGGTATTAAGAAGTTCGTTAGCAAGTCTTGCAGATAAATGCGGTGACGCAGGCTTCTCATAACGATAAGGACACGTCGTGTTATCAAGGTCACATGGCTGTAGCGGAATGCCCATCAATTGGCGATGAGTAATAATATCGTCGGCAATATCCATTTCGCCAGTATGTGGATTAACTGTCACGCCCGTTTGTACCAGCTTTTGGGTGATGACATTAATACCTTGCTGCATCAGCGCTTTAGCAATCGTCCCAGTAGCATAAGTCTTGCCAATATCGGTATCTATACCAGAGATAAACAGCACACTCATAATTGACCTTTTTCAGTCAAAGAATTTTGCGCTAAATAAATACTGACCACTGTTAATAGCGCTTGGCAAAGGGTAATAAGTTCATCATCAGTAATCACATAAGGCGGCATGATATAAACTAATTTACCAAAGGGTCTAACCCAAATGCCATTTTCAATCAGCAAAGATTGAAAGATCGGCATATCGACAGCGTCGTTTAGTTCGATAACGGCAACTGCACCCAAACAACGCACTTCTTTAACACCTTCTAGCCTTGCAGCTGGGTTAAGTTGCTGCTCCATGACAGCTTGCATATTTGTGGTGCGCGCTTCGATATCATAAGACACTATCAAATCAATCGATGCACAAGCAACGGCACAAGCCAATGGATTACCCATAAAGGTTGGGCCATGCATAAGGGCTGGATAATCACTTTGGCTAATGGTATCAGCAATTTTTCGCGTACATAATGTCGCTGCAAAGGTCATATAACCGCCAGTCAGCGCTTTGCCTATCGTCATAATGTCAGGGCTAATACCTGCATGCTCACAAGCGAATAATTTACCACTACGACCAAAACCGGTGGCAATTTCATCGGCAATCAGTACTACGTCGTATTTATCACATAGCTGACGCAACAGTTGCAAATACTGAGGACTATAAAAGCGCATGCCACCTGCGCCTTGAATAATCGGCTCGATAATAAAGCCTGCCAGCTTATCGCTATTTTTGGCAAAAAACGCCGTTAATTCATCACGCTCGCTTTGGATCAGCTCACGCTCAAAACCCAGTGGCGGCGCTGCTACAAAATGCTGCATCGGCAATTGATTACCATATAAGCTGTGCATACCAGCAACTGGATCACAAACACTCATCGCATGCCAGGTATCGCCATAGTAGCCAGAATGAGTCGAGGCAAACTGCTGCTTGGTTGGACGCTTAGCCGCTATTTGATATTGCAGCGCCATCTTCAGAGCCACTTCCACTGCGATACTACCACTATCAGAATAAAAGATAGCATCAAGTCCAGCCGGAACGATTGACAGTAGTTTTTTACCCAAGTCTATCGCGGGCTGATGGGTCAAACCGCCAAACATGACATGCGCCATTTTGCCCAATTGCTCAATAATCGCCGCGTTTAATTTGGGATGATTATAACCATGCACGCTCGCCCACCATGACGACATGCCATCAATCAGGCGCGTACCATCTTCAGTGACGATATAAACACCTTCAGCGTGGTCAATTACGATATTGGGATAACTGGGCGGCAAGCTGGCATAAGGATGCCAGAGATGTTGCTGGTCAAAACTGTTGGCAGATGAAAGTTTCGTAGATAATAGTGATGTTGTCATGTTTTATTTACCGGTAATACGCTTATACTTTGACATTAAATCGCTTTCGGTTTCGACATGATTAGGATCGTGAGGGATACAATCGACGGGGCAAATGACCACGCATTGCGGCTCATCAAAGTGTCCGACACATTCGGTGCATAAATCAGGGTCAATCACATAAATATCATCGCCTTCTGAGATGGCTTCGTTTGGGCAGGCAGGCTCGCACACATCACAGTTGATGCATTCATCCGTAATTAATAACGCCATAAACTGCTCCTTGTTTTTCCATAAGGCATTTGTATCTATTATTTGTATAAAAAACCACGCAATCTAATACAGCTGCGCGACCTACTTACTACCGAGCTTTTGAATAAAAGCTTCAGAAACACAAGGTGGCACAAATTTGGTCACATCACCGCCAAGCTTGGCAATTTCACGAATCATAGTCGATGAGATAAAAGAGTAATTTTGCGATGGCGTTAAAAACACCGCTTCAAAATTTTCATCAAGCTCGCGATTCATATTGGCAAGTTGAAACTCATATTCAAAGTCTGACATCGCACGCAAACCACGTAAGACCGCTGTGGCATTCTTTTCACGCATAAAGTCTACCAGCAACCCTTCAAAGCCAATTACTGATACTTGCGGTAAATCGGCAAATACCGTTTCGACCAAAGTAACACGCTCTTCAAAGTCGAATAATGGCTTTTTATGATGACCAGATGCCACCGCAATCACCACCTCATCAAACAGTTTGGTCGCGCGCGTGACTAAGTCCACATGACCATTGGTAATCGGGTCAAAGGTGCCAGGATATAAAATTTTGGTATGCAATTTTGAAGAAGTAGGAAGGCTCATAGCAGGACCAATATGGTTGGTGATAACGTGGTTGGTAATAATAAGGTATATGCTAGCAAATTTTGCCCAAACTTAATACTTATCTGCTACATTTGTCCTAACAGCCGACTTACCTTTACACCGACTGCTTTGCTACAATAGTCGGTTCGACTCATCCCTCTTATTACTTAATAAAAGACAATCCATATTAAAGGGTTCGGATGAGGACTGTTAGACAAGGGCAATATGTTTTGAAGTCCTTATGGAGAAATTATGTCAAAAAAATCAAAAAAACCGGAAAATCAAATATGTGCCAATAAAAAAGCTCGTCACGAGTATTTTATTGAAGAGACTTTTGAGGCAGGACTGTCGTTACAAGGCTGGGAAGTGAAAGCCATTCGCGCGGGTAAAATGACCATTACCGAAGCGTATATTATTTTTCGTAATAATGAAGCTTTCATATTTGGCGCGCATATTCAGCCGTTGCTGAGTAGCTCAACGCACGTCAGTCCTGACAGTATCCGTACGCGTAAGCTATTGCTTAATCGCCGCGAAATCGAAAAGTTAATGGGTGCGGTCAATCAAAAAGGTTATGCTTGCGTGCCGTTATCCTGCTATTGGAAAAACTCGCTGGTGAAATGTCAGATTGCTTTAGCACTGGGTAAAAAGCAGCACGATAAACGCAAAACGCTTAAAGACCGTGATTGGGAACGTGATAAGCAGCGCGGCTTTAAAAATGCCGACTAAATTTATTGGTTTAATACTACTGTCTTAAGTTAATTATTTTTAGCGCAATAAAAAAGGACGATTCAACCAATTGGCTGAATCGTCCTTTTTTTATTTGCTTTACTCATCGCTTGTATAAACGCTTAAGCCGTGTGAGAAACTTTTATCATTTTCGATTGTTTATGAGAACGGCGCAATTGGCGAACCCCGTGCACGATTAGAAAGACAATCCCAAGCCAAATGAGCCCATAGCTATAGATCATCGCTGACTCAAATGGATTGCCAAGTACTGTGATTGCCAAAATAAATAATAACGCCGGTTCTATATAGCTCATCATGCCATAGACGTTGACGGGTAGCATTTGACTGGCATCGACGTTGGTTTTCATCGCTAGCACGCTCAATATGCCCAGTCCTGTCAGCATCATGATAAAAAAACCAGAGCCGCTGACCAAGCTTAAACTACTCGGTGCAATAAAGAATAGATACGCCAAAGCAAACGGTGCAAAAATGGTTAAATCGACCAATAAGCCAGTAATCGCACTGATACCTTGCAGACGACGTAAAATATAATAAATAGGATAGGTTCCGCAGACCCAAAGCGTCGCCCATGAAACGCTTTGCGTGCGTACAATCTCGCTGCCAACGCCTAGTGCGGCGAAGCCAACCGCCAACCATTGCAAACGACTTAACTTTTCGCCAAATAACACGCAACCAAACACCACCATCATCAGTGGGAATAAAAAATATCCCATTGCTGTCTGTACGCCTTGCCCATTTACTGGTGCCCACATGAATAACCAAAACTGACTTAAAAATATTGGTGTCGGCAATAATAACCAAGCCCATTGCTTAATAGAGCCTAAGGCTTTTAGTTTGTCGATATGAATGCCTAAACGCCCACTGATGAGCAAATATCCTATCAATGCCGCCCACATCGCTAGCATACGCCAGATAAATACTTGCGTACCGGATAACGGTGCTAAAAAGCTGCTGTAGGCATAAAGCACGCCAAATAAGACGTTTGATAATATCGCCAGCATCACACCCATGATTAAGGTGCGTTGCTGCGCGCTACCCGTTGTCCAAACTGTAGGCAACGGCAAACGCGAAACGGTGGTTGCTAGCGTATTCGTGAGTACAGTAGATAGGACTGAGGTTGACATAAAAAGCACCGTAAATAGTAGACCTTCAACAAACCAACTATTGATGGTTGTGTTTGTTGGTCAGCTTTGATTGATATGGTGTATTTTAATGTAGTGCTATGAGATATAATTTCTATATAATATTTATTATGAATATAATTATCATTACCTACATCAAATCTTAAATATTTTCTCATAAAATTATTTATAGTGATGATAGCGATAGATAAATATTTGACACCATACTATTTAGGAAAAAATACTGTGAGCCAGCTTTTAGATGATACTGATAAAGCAATTTTAAACTTGCTACAAGCAGATGCGACACTGCCACTGAAAACCGTGGCAGCACAAGTTCACGTCTCTATCGCGACCGCCCAGCGCCGCATTCAAGCATTAACTGACAACGGCGTGATTACCAAGCAAGTCGCTATCGTTGATCCAAATAAGGTGGGATATGGGCTAACAGCGGTGGTGATGATAGAGATGTTACGTTCTAATAATTCAATGCAGCATCGATTTGAGCGTTTGATGCACGACCAGCCGCGAGTAATGAGCTGTTATGAAGTGTCGGGTGATGCGGATTTTATGTTGATGGTCAATGCCAAGAATATGAATGATTATCATGAATTTACCCGTAATCTGCTGACGTACGAGAATAATGTGCGCAGCTTTAAAAGCCAGTTTGTGATGAACTTTACCAAGAGTGGCACTAAAATTTTACTGGATTAAGTTGGTTGAGGGAAATATCACTATAGTAGATTCATTTTAAAAACGATACAGTGCTATTGACTATAGATTTTTTGCAGCCTCTGTCACGCCTGCGAACAGCAAGCAAGAAAAAAATATAGCAATAGCACGTATTACAATCGTATCGCTTTTATTTTGAACTGAATATATAGGTTATTAATAACTGCTAATATAAATTATAAGTAGATATCTGCAAACCAAACAAGGTACGATATCAACGAATATTCAAGAAATTTACAAGCCTGAAATTTACAAGCCTAGAAATAGTCGTTAAAAAATCAAAGCTAACCCAAGTAACTGTATTAGCTCTCATGAATAACGTAGACAAGGAAGCCTTACCATGACTAAGCACACAGGTTATATCGATAAACAAAAAACGACTCACATATTGCTGAAACGAGTAAGCCCAAAAACTGTAATGTCAGGCGCTTTGTTTGCCGCCTTGCTAGCCAGCTCAGGCTGTGCCACCAGCTCATTATTAGAAAACAATAATCAGGTCAGCAGCACGCCTAGCAATAATGTCTTATCCGAAGATCAAATCGTCGCTTTTGGTCGTCCTGCACAAGCATTACCAAAGATGCCAAACGCTACGATGGTCATCGTCGGTGAAAAAAACAGCTATGTGCTGACTCAAGGGGGAACGGAGATGGTGAATTTATTGACCAATCTAACCCCAAAAAACATCCAAGTCGATAATGAGATGAAGTTTTATGTACCCAACAATGATGGTTATTTTCAAGGAGAAATGAAGCTTTCTTACGCCAAATTAAAGGATGAGTTTAAGCGTTCTGACTATCAGTTCTTTTTACAAAATAGCGGCAAAGAATGCACGTCAGCCAGCGATCAGCGCATCAATGCTCAGCGCTTTTGTTTTAGCGTTCCTGTGAAAGGCGCCATCTACCCACAAGTGAGTAACTTAAGCTTAATTCAGTCAAATTATCGCGCCTTAAGCAAACCTTATATGGTGAGCTTTTACACCCAAACCCAGCAGACTCAAGTCTCGCGTAATGGACCCAATAGCGCTCAAAAACTGGTTTTACTACCCTTTGCTCTTGCTTTTGACGTGATTACTTTCCCTTTCCAGCTACTAGAGCAATAAATTTACTCTACTAAAGACTGTTTAAAATAAGGAGTTTTCTAATTTTTTAGAAGCCTCCTTACTGGTATATTATCTTACGCTATCAATAACTTATCACCCATCCTTTATAATCGTTTATGACATCGTGAGTGCAATTCATGTTAAAATGAGCGCTTTTAATTTAGCCATTATTATCCTTTGTTAATAGGGGCTATATTTTCAGTGCAATTTTTCTAATTAACAGGTCCGCTCATGTCTGCCGATACCATCGCCCGCACCGCCTTTAAACAAGGTACTAAACCCCTTTACGACTACGACAAACATTGGGCGAGCTGCTACGAGCCTGCGCCTTATCTACCGATGAGCCGCGCTGAGATGGATGAGCTTGGCTGGGATGCCTGTGACGTCATTATCATCTCAGGCGATGCGTATGTCGATCATCCAAGCTTCGGCATGGCGATTATCGGTCGTTTGTTAGAAGCACAAGGCTTTCGCGTTGGTATCATTGCTCAGCCAGATTGGAAAAGTAAAGACGCCTTTATGGAGCTTGGTAAGCCGGTCTATGCTTACGGCGTGACTGCCGGTAATATGGACAGCATGATTAACCGTTATACCGCTGATCGTAAAATTCGTAGTGATGACGCTTATTCACCGGGTAACGTCGCTGACAAACGCCCTGATCGCGCCGCTATTGTCTATAGCCAGCGCTGCCGTGAAGCCTATCCTGATGTCCCTATTATCTTGGGCGGTATCGAAGGTAGTCTGCGCCGTATCGCGCATTATGACTACTGGTCGGATAAAGTGCGTCGTAGTATTTTGATGGATGCCCGTGCCGATGTTTTATTATATGGTAATGCCGAGCGCGCCATCGTCGATGTAGTACACGGTCTATCAAAAGGTTATAGCTTTGAGCAAATGAGTAGCTTACGTGGTACATCTTATTTATTGACCCCAACCCGTCGTCATTGGCAAGCAGGCATGACCGAAGTTGCTAGTAATGATGTCGATACCGTCGGTCGTGTTGATCCAATTATCAACCCATATGTGATGACTGAAGACGTTGATCAATGCTCAATTGAGCAAGATAAACCTTCTGATTCACCTGTTGGGCAAGCCATGTCGGGAATGACAGGAATGGCAGGGCAATATCCGGGCTTTGTGTCTGAGCCTGTGACCAATAAAATATTGAATGCTGACCAAGTTGACGAAGAAACCCAAGTGGTACAAATGCGCGGCTTTGATAAACCACAAACCGCTCGTAAGCATAAATTCAAAATGCCGCCGCGCGAGCAAACTGTTATTCGACTGCCCGATTACGAGCATGTCAAATCCGACCCTGTGCTTTATGCCCATGCCAGCCGTATTTTACACCTTGAGACCAATCCGGGTAATGCACGCGCGCTGGTACAACGTCATAGTAGCGGCGCGGGTAACTCGCACACCTCTATCGATGTATGGCTAAATCCGCCACCGATTCCACTCTCAACTGAAGAGATGGATTACGTGTTTGACTTACCGTACGCGCGACTGCCGCATCCAAGTTATGGCGATGCGCGTATTCCTGCTTATGACATGATCAAATTTTCGGTCAATATCATGCGCGGCTGTTTTGGTGGTTGTACTTTTTGCTCTATCACCGAGCACGAAGGGCGTATTATCCAAAACCGCTCAGAAGAATCCATCTTACGTGAAGTCGAAGCGATTCGTGATACTGCGCCAAACTTTACTGGGGTGATATCTGACCTCGGTGGGCCAACCGCTAATATGTATCGCCTAAACTGTAAAGACGAGACTATTGAAAAGAACTGCCGTAAGCCATCATGCGTTTATCCTGATGTTTGCGAAAATCTGATTACCGATCACAGTAATTTGACGAAGTTATACCGTAAAGCGCGTGATATCAAAGGCGTGAAAAAAATCCTTATCGCCTCAGGTCTGCGTTATGACTTGGCGATTAAAGACCCTGAATATGTCAAAGAATTGGTCAGTCATCATGTCGGCGGTTATCTAAAAATTGCCCCTGAGCATTCAGAAGAAAACGTGCTATCAAAAATGATGAAACCTGGCATGGGCAATTATGACAAGTTTAAAGCCATGTTTGAGCAGTACAGCCAAGAGGCGGGCAAAGAGCAGTATTTGATTCCTTACTTTATCGCCGCCCATCCGGGCACCAAAGATGAAGATATGATGAATCTAGCGCTATGGCTAAAAAGCAATGGCTACCGCGCTGACCAAGTACAAGCGTTTTACCCAAGTCCGATGGCGACCGCGACGACTATGTATCACACTCATAAAGACCCACTACATAAAATCAGCCGTGACGAAGGTGATATGGATATCGTCAAATCTGGTAAGCAGCGCAAATTGCATAAAGCCTTCTTACGCTATCACGATCCTAAAAACTGGGTAATGTTACGTAAAGCGCTGCAAGATATGGGCCGTGGTGATTTGATTGGTAAAAATCGTGGCTGCTTAATTCCACCATTTAATGCCAGCTTAGAAGGGCGTGAGGCCGCACAAGATAGCTATCAATCGGCACGTAAAAAGAACAGCCGCTTAGGTAATGATTCTGTAAAGCGCAATAATAATAGCGCGAGCGCGGCGAAAAACACTTCGGGTAGAAATGCTAAAAAAGTAACTAAAGGTAATTTCCAAACTCAGCATACCGGTCTACCGCCACGCAAAACTAAGTAGCTAATATGGTAGATCATACTGCCAAATTAAGTCGTTTTTAAAGCAGTCACAACGTCTTAAGTCCGTTCAATAATAAGCGTCTATCGGCTCTCCAGTCGATAGACGCTTTCTTATTTAAAATTAATTATGTTTGAACGCATTCATTGTTCAGGTTGTTAACACTTAGCGGTTTTTAAACACCTTAAATAATAAACATCTTAAATAAAGCGTTACATTATTCAGTCGTTAAGTAACTAAATGAACACGTAACAAACAATTTCTAACATTATTTAAGTGCTGTTTTCGTTAGTATATGCGCTATATGCTTAACGCATAGTTAATAACAAATACATGATAGCTTTTATACCTTTGGAGAAAACCATGAACACCCTCACTAAAATTGCTACTGCTCTACCTGCCCTCGCTCTACTAAGCGCCTGTGCCACTACTGCGCCTACTACGCCAAATACTCCTGCTTCAGAAAGCGTAACTGACGCATCTTATGACCGTATGGCACCAGCACCTTATACCTGTACTGATGGCAGCACTATCAACGCAAAACAGTCAATCAACAAAAAACAAGTAATGCTAAACGCCACATTGCCTAAAGTAAACTGGGCAAATCAGCCAGTTATCTTAAATGGCGCAGTACAAGGCGATACAGCAAGCTACGTGAATGAGTCAAACCCAGAAGTAGTCTATGCATGGCACATGAAAGGCGACAAAGGTATCTTTGCGATGAAATGGGCTGACGGTAAAGAATACCAAGTGAATTGCCAAGTGGGTAGATAATAATTTCGGTTTAATCGTGCATTTATAACGATAAACCTATAATTGTTACACTTAGCATTACTATAAACAGTCATCATTTGGTGGCTGTTTTTTTATGCCTACCATTTTAAATAGTCTTATAGATGACGATACGCATTATTTAATTTTACGATAATAAGAATCAGTATTCTGACGCATTTAGCTAGAGAAGCGCCAAGAAAGCTGTCAAAATAGCCCATGTATAAAAACATCTTATGATAAACAATAGAGAGAATACGTCGATGTCAAAGCGCCTAACGAATATAGTAATAATCGCTGCTGCAAGCATGTGGGCGCTAACCGGCTGCGATAATAGCGCTGATACTGCTAATAAAAACTCTGACGCAGCGGTAACGACGGCAGACGCAGCGGCGGCAAATACGGTTGACTGGTCAGCAATGGCAACTAGTGAACAGGCAGCCGATCTCGCTAACTATGAGTATCCGTTTGCGCTCGATAGCCAAAATGTCCGCGACTACGCCGATTACTTCAAGGTTGATAACGCCACTGCTCAGCATAACCTAACGGTAAGTATGGCAAGTAACGAGGCGCTGTCAAAAGCATTGGATCAGCTAAGTGAAAGCTATGTCTCACATCAGCTGACCGATGATAAAGACATGACGCTTATCATTCATACCACACCCGATGTCGCTGCCAGCAGCTATGATTATGTGTTGGCTGGTGCCTTTGCAAAAGGACTGGTATTACCTATCGTGATTCAGCCGGATGGTAAGAAAAGTGATGTGAAGGGGCATGGTGAGGTGCAGGAGTAGAATTTTTAATAACTTAACAACACGGGTAGAAAAAACAGATGTAATGCTTAGAAATAATTAAATTATTATATATCTATAGTAAGCTAGTTTTGCTTCTCTACGCACATTCCATCCGTTTATTCTGTCATTCTCTATAACTTGAGTTTAATCACTCTATGAGACCTTCAATATCAATGACTATTTCACGATCTAGTGTTAATAATAAGCCTTTAAAGAAAGTATATAAAGCCTCATCAGGCTTGAAAGACTTAGTATTTACCCACCAAGAGTTTTTGGATTCTAATTTATTATGATCCCAGCTCAAATCTTTATATTTTTCAAACTTACTAAAAGTTGTTATCTTACTTTTTGACACAACATAAGTGATAAACATGTCATATCTCGGTAAGAATTCCAATTTTGGCACCAAAGTAATTACTGTCACGTTATTACACTCAAGATAAGTTGAATCATAACTACTAAGTACATCCGCATAGTATTTTTCTTTTGCACCAGTACCTGTTATAGCTCCAATAGCATCTACAAACCTCTCTTTTTCTTTTCTAGAAAAATTTAAATGGATGAAATAATCATCATTTTCATCCTTGAGCCACTTTGCTATTTTTTGTTTATCAGGGATTTTACTTAAATCATTAGAGTGTATGATATTTATGTCAAAAAGCTCGTTAAGCTCTTTGCTAAATTCAAAGTTATTAGTGATATTATCTAAGTTATTAAGAATCGATGTCGCTTCATCTCTAGAACAATAATTTTTATTTGCCTCTCTAACTCTATCAATCAAACTTGAATCTACACTATCTATTACAGCAACATCTTCAGTATTATCTACGAAATATGGAAACTCATTCTTTATACTAGGAATATCAATATTATTAACATCAATGAATATTTCCGTTTGATTAGCCTGAGTTACAAAATAAGGGTTCTGATTGACTTTTGGACTGCTAAGATCATCTGTTATAAAGTTCACTAAATCCTGATATCGAATACTAGATTTTTCAAAACTAAATACAGCTGTTACAAAGCTTCTAGTAAATAAGCTGATATCTCTAAATGCTATAGAAGTCTCATTCCTTGTAGATGAAAACAAAAAGTATACTTTCTCGAATTTCTTTTCCTGAAGTGACTTATCAAATATATTAGAGATATTATATGAACTTTTTATATATTCAGTACCAGCAAAACAGGCATCTACTACTTTTACCGTTAATGTAGGATTAAGGGACTTCAAAATCTCATCTAACTCATCGTTTGATAATGCTGTTGTATGAATATTATTGTTATCAAAATCTGACAACACATACCAGAAATCATCATTAATGCGTGTACCATGTCCACTAAAGTAGAAAAATATCTCTTCTACTTTTTGATTTTCGTGATTTCTAACAAACTCTGAAATCTTCGATTTAATATCCCTACCTCTTACATAGCCCTCGATCTTTAAAATACTATCAAACTTTTTTGACTCTGATAAAATGCTATGTATTATTTGAGCGTCGTTTTTACATGCAAGTAAAGTCTCTTGATCATCATACTCACTAACACCTATGACAATTGCTAAATTAGACATATCTATCTCCAAAATTATTTATATTAATTTACCAATGCCAAAAACTCTTCCTCATCCACTACCTTTACACCCAATTTTTCAGCCTTAGCCATCTTTGAGCCAGCCTTTTCTCCTGCCAGTAGCGCAGTGGTTTTTGCCGAGATGCTACCGGATACTTTTGCACCGAGCGCTTGTAGTCTGGCTTTGGCTTCATCGCGCGCCATGCTATCAAGCGCACCCGTAATGACCCACGTTTGCCCATCAAGTGGTAAATCACTAGATACTTTTTGCTCGACTTTATCCCAATGAACGCCAGCTTCACGTAATGCGGTAATGACTTCGATATTATGCGGTGCACGGAAGAACTTATAGGCGAGCTCAGCGGTAATAGCGCCCACATCTGGCGTAAGTAGCAGCTTTTCGATACTGGCAGACATTAAACTGTCAAGATCGCCAAATTGCTGAGCGAGGTTTTGCGCAGTCGTCTCACCGACACCGCGAATACCAAGCGCATAGATAAAACGCGCCAGTGTCGTATGTTTACTGGCTTCGATAGCGCTGATAATATTTTGCACCGACTTTTCGCCTAGTTTCTCAAGCGTAACCAATTCTTCTTGATGATTGTGCAACTGATAGATATCAGCGACCGTCTTGACCAAACCATGCTCAAAGAAGCTAATCAACCAACTTGCGCCTAAGCCATCGATATCCATCGCCCGACGCGAGACAAAGTGAATAAGCGCTTCTTGCTGCTGCGCGGGACAAAACAGTCCACCGGTACAGCGAGCTAAGGCTTCATCTTTGGGTAATACCACTGGAGAATCGCACACTGGACAAGTCGACGGTAGCTTTACAGGCTCGGAATCAGCGGGACGCTGCTCATGCCAGACGCGGGTGACTTTGGGGATGACGTCGCCAGCACGATGGACGCTGACCATGTCGCCTGCGCGTACATCAAGGCGCTGAATCTCACCAAAGTTATGCAAGGTGACATTGCTGACGGTAACACCGCCGACTTTTACTGGCTCAAGTTTACCAACTGGGGTAATCGCGCCGGTACGCCCAACTTGCCATTCGATAGAGTGCAAGCGCGTCATGACGGTTTCAGCAGGGAATTTATAGGCAGTTGCCCAGCGCGGCTCACGGGATAAAAAGCCGAGCTGTTGTTGCAGCGCTAAGCTATTGACCTTGATGACCAAGCCATCAATCTCAAACGGCAAATCTGCGCGTGTCTTTATCACTGACTCATAATAAGCTTGCGCCTCGCGTGGGTTCTGCACCACCTCAACCGCACTAACGGTAAAGCCGATGTCTTTTAGCCAAGCTAAGGCTGCTGATTGGGTTTCAATGGCAATTGGTAGCCCTTGATTCACTGAATAACAATAGAAGGCTAGCGGACGGCTGGCGGCTATACTTGGGTCAAGTTGGCGTAAACTACCAGCAGCAGCATTGCGCGGATTGGCAAAAGTCTTTTCTTCTTTCTCTGCAGCAAGTCGATTAAGGCGCTCAAAGCCTGCCTTCGGCATTAATACTTCACCACGTACTTCTAACAGCGGGATATCAGTAGCAGCAGCAAGCCATAGCGGCAAATTACGAATGGTTTTGGCATTTTGGGTAATATCCTCACCCGTTTGCCCATCGCCACGCGTTACCGCTTGTACAAACTGTCCATACTCGTATTTTAGTGAGACCGCCAAACCATCAAGCTTTAGCTCTATTTCATATTCAGGACTTTGTTGCGCGACACTTAAGCGGTCATTGACACGGCGCATAAAATCGCGCAAATCATCATATTCAAAGACATTACCAAGCGATAGCATCGGCACATCATGCCTGACTTGGGTAAAAGCAGATAGCGGCATATCGCCAACTTGATTGACCGGACTATCGGGCTGCACCAAATCTGGGTATTCTTCTTCAAGCTCCAATAAAGAGCGACGCAACTGATCGTATTCGCTGTCTTCTAAGATGGGATTATCGAGCACATAATAAGCATAGTTATGGGTTTTGAGCGACGCAATAAGCGTGCGCATCTGGGCAACGATTTCGTTTTGAGCATTGTCAGTATCGATTTCATTGGCAGGTTGCGCAGTCGTTTTTTGATTGTTTTTAGTGTGAGCAGCGGTTGATAAGATAGGATCAGTCATAGTCGGCGTCTTTTTCTTTGCAATTCAAGATGCCGATATGATAACAAGTTTGCAGGATACTCGGATATCATTTTGTAGAAAATTAGAATGTACTTAGTGTTTTACAAATAAAACGCAGCGCTGCTGGGATAGATTTTTCGAAGCCTTTGGAGTGCATAGCACACAGCAAGCGAGGAAAATCTATCCCAGTAAAGCGATGTTAAATGGGCGACTTTTTTATTTTAAACTGACTAGTAAGTAAAAATAAAAAAAGACAAATAACGTCAATCGCTATTTGCCTTTTAGAAAACTGTTAGTATTTACCAATTTTTGATTAATCTTGGTAACGCTTAACCTTCGTAGTCGCGGACTTGATTACGCAATTGCTGCTTATATTCAGGTGTGATTGGTTCATTCTCTTCATCAAGCATAATCGCATCTAAATCGCTTGCCATCATATACGCAACGCTCATCATACTGTCAAAGCTGCGCAGCGCTTGCGGATGCGGCAAAGATAAGAAAACCACCACACCGTTATAACTATTGGTCGCTACGCTATGCGGATCAAAAGGCGCAATACCACTATCGGTGATGCCCATCATACTGAACCATAGCATGCCTGTACCGTCTTTTTGCTCATAGCGATGGAACATATTCATCGCCCCATAGCGCAGACCATATTTATCAATTAACGCCAATAAATCACGACCACGAATCACCGCTGCTGGACGGTCGCGATACTGATGCGGCAAAATGGTGATATTGATATTGTCTTTAGCGTTGATTAATGGCGCGTTTTGAACGTCATCAACAGGCTCTGACAGATGCTGGTCGAGTATCGGGCTATTATCATTAAAGCTTGGCTCTTCTGCCGTATCAATCGATGGCATCAGACTGTCCGTCGCAGACATAAGGCTAGAAAACGCATCAGGCTCTTGCTCGATATGCATTTGCTGAGCCGCTTCTGCAAACTCAGTATTATCGGCATAGTGTTGCTCATCCTGCCAGCGCGCATAATCCTCATTATTTACATGGTTATTATCGTTATTCACATTGCCGCTTATAGGATTGTGGGCAGCCGTCAGCTGTGCATCGATATTGGTATGGGGTTGGGTCAAAGGCTCTTCTTCAACGACCGCATTTAAATAACTGCGATCAGGGCCGATGCTCGTCTCGCCTGCGACCGTATCATCCAAGTCTGGCTGATCGACGATATTGCGCTCATGACGCGGTATAATTGGAATACCGTTTTTATCATAATTAACCGCTAAAGCTTCAGCGTTTTTGCGGCGCTTAAAGCTACGAATGACCATAAATAGCCCTGCAAGCACAATAAATGCGGCAATGGCAATCAATATAAACTGAATAGCGGTCATGAGAAATACATCCTAATATATGACAAAAGGGAATACACAAGAGGGGATAAATGGCAATAGTCTAGCATGGCTAATTAATATCGTCACCATCTAGTCATCGTTTACCGTCAGCCCGACATACTTGCGTTACGTTATAGCCTTAGCCCTAACTATAACACTAGCAGTGGCTGCCAGTTATCAATTATTTTTGCTACTCAGCAATGCTCTTAATCAGAAAGGTAACGTGCCGCCTCATCGAGCGAAACGCTGACCAAAGTAGAAATCCCCGCGCTTGGCATCGTAACGCCTTTTAGCTCATCCGCAATCTGCATCGTCAGCTTATTATGACTGATGAAAATAAATTGCAAATCATCTGCCAACTCATGAATCAAGCTAGTAAAGCGAGCAACGTTGGCATCATCAAGTGGCGCATCGACTTCATCAAGCACACAAAACGGCGCAGGATGCTGCTTGAATATCGCAAAAATTAAGCTCAGCGCGGTCAAGGTTTTTTCACCACCTGACAGGACAGCGAGGCGACTATTACGTTTGCCCTTTGGTTGCGCCATTAAAGTTAAACCTGCGCGCCACTGCTCTGACTTATGTTTATCAGCGGGTATATTGGCTGGCATATCGTCAGTGTTCAAGGTCAAACTGGCTTGCCCACCGCCAAAGACTTTGGCAAATAAATTGGCAAGCTCATTATTAACCGCATCGAGCGTCTGCATAAATAGCGTCTTGGTGGTTTCATCAATAGAAGCAATCGCTTCGGTCAACGTCTGCATACTTGCCGCAATATCTGCTGTCTGCTGCGCCAGTGGCTCTAGACGCTCATTAACCTCCGCCAATTCAGCCACTGCTGCTAGATTGACCGCGCCTATTTTACTTAATTGCTGCTCAAGCTTGCTACGCTCAGACTCAAGCTCAGCGATTTTGTCTGGACGTACACGGCGATCATGGGCAATAAAATCTGCTAATAAGTTTGAGACACTCATCGTTTGCTGCGGATGCTGCGATATGTCCGATTGCGCTTTATATTTATGACTGACGCGATAGTATGCGTCTAGGGCATCTTGCGTATGGCTACTGGCATCATCCAATCTTGCGGCGCTTAGTGCCAACTCGGTGGCATGATGAGCAAGCTTACTTTGTTGATTTTGCAATGACTGTTGTAGCTTATCTAACTCAGTCTGCTGTTGCGCATAATCTTGCTTAAGCGCGTTCAATGCTGTCTCGCGCGTCGTCAATAACGTTTGCTGCTCATTGCGCGCGGTTTGTGCCGTTTGCAATGCGGTCTGCAAAGCGGGCAGCTTATGTTGCTGCTGCTCATAAGTTGCTTTTAAGCTCTGCTCGCTTTGTAATGACTTGTCATGTTGTGCGGTCGCACGCGCGAGACTGCTAACGCTGTGCTCTAACCGCATTTCGCTCTGCTGAATACGCAGTTGTAATGCCTGCCAAGCATTGTCATCTGCTTGGCGTCTGTGATTTAATTCATTGCGCTCCGCTTGCAATTGCTGACTGGTTGCCCGCGCATCGGTTATTTTAGGCGTCAGCGCTGTTATCTCGCTTTGGATATATTGCTGCTCATCATTAAGCGCTTGTTGTTCTTGTTCTAATTCTTGTTGCTCTTGCTCAAGTGCGGCTTTATCAGTATTTAGGCGCTGGCTATCTGCTTGCAAGCGCTCAGCGTTAGCTTGTTTGGTGGTGAGTTGCTGTTGATAGTGATGTTTATCGCGGGTCAACTGTTCAGCTTGGGCACGCGTTTCTTGCAGATTGACCGTTAATGCATCATTGTCACGCTGGTTTTTGGTAATAGCCTTTTGCTGCTCTTGTATTTTAGTTTCAAATTCATCAAGCAATTCTTCTAATGTTTGTAAACGAGTGCGCTGCTGCAAACGCTGTGTTAGGAACTGACTACTGCTATCATTTTGACCATTTTGCGCGCCAGCAAACTTGCTTAGATTAATCGTACCTTGACGACTGATAAGCCAACCGTCAGACGTTAGCAGAATGGCTGACGATGGCAATACTTGTAAGATATCGGCAATTTCTTTGAGAGTTTGTTTATTATCGCTCTCAGGTTGGGCGATATATAAATAACACTGCTGCCAAAGCGCTAAGCTAGGTGCAGTAATCAGCTGAGATAAAGGCTGTACTTTATCAATTAAGCTGTCTGGTAAGGCGCTGATAAATGGTGTTGCATCGATATTATTTTGCGTAGCAGATAACCATAAGCTATGACCCGTTTCTATTGACGACTTATCTTTAATATTAACATTCTGGTTTTGCATAGCTTGATACGTAAACACATCAGTTAAATCTTGCTCAAGCGCCTGCCATAAGCTACTCACTTTTTGAGAGTCATTGTCTGCGTTATTAACGCTTGATTGGTTGGCTTGACTTGCAACCAGCACATGACTATCCAGCCATAGCGCCAATATACTATCGAGTAGCTGCGAGTACTCACGTCCTTTTTCACTTAGTTCAATCTGCTCACGTAAGGTGGTAATCGCTAATACGTTATAGTCGTTTACTTCTTTATTTTCTAAGTTAGTTTTTACATGATTAGCTTGCAGCTGAGATTTAGGATGCAATATCTGCTGTAAGGTATCGTATTCACTTGCCAATACAGCGTGGCGTTTTTCAGACTCACTCAATTCGCGCTGCTGCGTGTTTAAGCGCTGTTGTAAATCATACGCTTGCGGTTGTAGCTCTGATAATCGCTCAGCAACGCTGTCTTGTTGCCGCTCAATCTGTTGCAATTGCTTATTTAGCTCAGTAACCTGCGTCTCTAAGGTCTGCTGTAAATTGTTCGCATCAATTTTCTCGCGCCCATCAGCACCACTATTAGTATCAATAGGCAATAGGGACTGTTGTAACTGCTGCCATAAATTCTGCCAATGTTGCTGACGGCGCTGCCACTTATCATCGCTTTGCTGGTGGCGCTTTTGTGCTTGTGTGTTAATAGCTTGCTGCTGCTCAAGTGTGCGGGCATTATCTTGCAAACGTGATAGCTGGTTTTGCGCTTCATGCCAAGCGCGCTGTAATGGTTGCTCGTTACGTTTGTGCGATTCACGTTTGCTTGTCAACTCAGTAAGCTTGGGACGCAATTCTTCTAATATATCCTGCTGCTCAGCTTGCTCAAATTTTAAGCGCTCAATCTCATTGACTGTCTGTGCACGCTGCTCATCCAAACTGGCGAGTTGCTGCTCAATGACGGTCAGTTGTGACCTTGCATCATTAAGTTGATGCTCGGCTTGTTGATAGCTTAGCTGCTGCTGATAGTGGGCACTTTGGGCATCGTCTTTGAGCCATTGTTCTTGATTGATATGCGTTGCAAGCTTATCTTGCTGAGCTTTTAGCGTTTCATAGTTCGCTTGCAGGGCTGCGACTTCGGTAGCGCTACGCTCGTGGGCTATTTTTTGCTGCTGCTGGGTATGCTTAGCTTGATATAACTGCTGAATGGCGAGCTGTTGCTTAATATCAGCAAGGGTTAAGGCTAGCGCTTCGTAACGCTGAGCACCTGCTGCTTGTTTGGACAATCGCTTTTGTTGGCTGACCAGCTCGCTTTGCATATCATACAGGCGCGCTAAGTTATCTTGGGTCTTTTCTAACTTCTTTTGTGTTTCTTCGCGGCGCGCTTGATAGCGTGACACCCCTGCCGCCTCTTCAATAAATTCACGCAGCTGCATGGGGCTAGACTCAACAATTCGCCCAATCATGCCTTGCTCGATGACTGCATAGCTGCGTGCGCCAAGCCCCGTGCCCAAGAACACATCGACGACATCTCGGCGGCGACAGCGCGTGCCATTGATAAAATAGTCCGAGCGACCGTCTTTATTTACCTGACGGCGAACAGAGAGTTCTTGATATAAATTAAACTCATGTCTTATGCCATTTTGCTCATCTTGCGTATGCTCAAAAGTTAGCTCGACACTGGCGACACTTTTGGCGGCTTTATCTTGCGTACCAGCAAAGATGACATCACTCATCGCCCCGCCACGTAACTGCTTAGCCGAGGTCTCGCCAAGCACCCAACGAATAGCATCAATCACGTTAGATTTGCCGCAGCCGTTCGGTCCGACAATGGCGGTAATGCCATGACGAAAGGTAAAGGTGGTTGGATTGGCAAAGGATTTAAAGCCTGCCAGCTTTAGGGATTTTAGACGCATGAAGGATCAGTAAACTTAGCAAAAACAGGCGGCTATTCTACCTTAAATTGTGGGGAATTTTTAGGGTTAAAATTATAAGTGCATAAACGATTTTGATTGAATGCTTTGATTGAATCCTTGTAGTAGTTTTTGCTCTACTTGGCAAACCTCATGTTCATTCAAGTAACAGTTATTAAACTCTATTAGAGATTGCCACGTGATACTGGCAATCTCTAAATGTGCCACTACCTCTAGCAATTCATCTCTTAGTAGATGCTGATATTTTTCGGGCTTGCTTTGACACATGGCTATTTCTTTATCAACAAGGCTTTGCTTATCTTCTTTTAGAGCACTGCCACCAATGAATAGTAGTAAAAACTTTGTACCTTTATCAATGAAACCTATCTCTAATAAATACTCGTACATCAAACAGTACTTTAATATTTGGTCAGCATTTTTTTGACCATTAAGCTTTAATTCATTTGCCACCATTACATTAGCCTCATGGTTATAGGATAAATTATCCATAAACATAGCATTTAGTTCGGTACTATATTCAAAGATGCCACTATTGCCATGTGTCGACCATGAACCGCTTTGGTCGAAATTAATGAATTGCGCATATAATAGGTTTAGATAACTATCACTACATAAATTGAGGAAAATATCAAATTCTTTATTCAGGTAATCCTCAGAAAAAAACTTCACACGGCGAACAGCTTCCCTAGCATTACAAATACCAGTCGTCTGTGTTGAATAAGTTTCTAACTGCTCAGACTCACTCATTTTTTGAATAAGTTTTTTACTGATAACTTTCTCAACTTCTTCAATACTTTTATTTTCCAATTCTGGAAGCCTTGCCCACTCAATAATTTGGCGTACATATTGCTTTTTACTAATGCCAAGAACACGCTGCGGTTCCCATACCAAAAACTCTACCATATTAGATAAACCAGTCGTCCATGGTATCTGATCTTTTAAATGGCTAATTGAACCAAAAACACGACGATATTTTTCTGCTGCTTTCATACTGATAGTGTCCCGCAGTTAGCGTTCTGATTTTTATTGAAGTCTGAAAATTTTATAACACCCCAATCCCACTTAATAACAACTGCCCACCAGCAAACAATAACAGTACCCCAAAGGCGCGTTTAAGCATTAGAGCTGGTAGTTTGTAAGCAAGCTTTGCACCGACTTTTGCCATAGCGAAGCTGGCAACCGAAATAAATATAAAGCCTGTGATATGGACAAAGCCTATCGTGCCTTCAGGTAGGTTGACCACGTCTTGACCAAACCATGCAAAACCTACCGCGCCAGCCAGCGCAATCGGTAGACCGCAAGCCGCTGAAGTACCGACCGATTGCTTCATCGGTAGCCCCGCCCAGTTTAAAAACGGTACGGTCAAACTACCACCACCAATCCCAAAGATAGACGATGCCATACCAATACCCGTACCCGCACCAAACTGCACGCCCGTAGACGGTAACGGCTTGCCCAATTGCTCTTTATTAGAGAAAAATAGCATTTTTATAGCGACTAATAACGCACCGATACCAATGATGGCTTGTAATGCCTTGCCGTCAATCATATCGGCGATACCGGCACCGACCAAACTACCGATGACCAATCCCAATGCCATTTTGCGCCACACTTCCCAGCGTACGCCGTCGCGCTTATTATGCGCAGTCATTGAGCTGATTGAGGTCACAACGATGGTCGCTAAAGAAGTTCCGATTGCCAAATGGGTAACCACTTCAGGCGGAAAATTATAAGCGGTAAAAATCCATACCAGCGCCGGTACAATAATCATGCCGCCACCGACGCCAAACAAACCAGCGCTAACACCAGCAAATGCCCCAGCAATAACAAACCACACATATAACATCATAGAACGAACCTTTTATAATAATCTCGTATTGCGCTTATTTTATCTCGTACTTATTCGTGGATCAGTGTTTTCAATTGCATTTGCCAAATCGTAACCTGAGCTTTATGCTGTCTACTTGATAGTGCTTATTGGCGACAATCGCTCAGTATATCAAAGATTACCCATGTTACATTTGCTACATTAATCACATCGACTAAACTTATGACGTCACTTGCCAGCTTGTCTCGCCAGCTACCCGAGCTTAACCATCGCCATCTAACAACTAGCGCCTCGACCAATACTGAGCTCATAGAAGCAGTGCAAAACGGTACGCTAAATGCAGCAGTCATGCACCTATTAACGGCTGAGAGCCAAAGCGCAGGACGCGGGCAACGAGGACGCTCATGGCAATCGCCGCGCGGCAACGTCTATCTGTCGTTATATCATCCAGTGCATATGCCGATTAGTGGTTTATTATCGTTAATCATCGGCGTCGAGCTGGCAAAAATGCCCATTATCCAAACGCTAAATACGCAATTGCGGGCGCAAGGTTTGACACCAATCGGTGTCAAGTGGGCAAATGACTTAGGTTTTTATCAACATCGAAATCACAATCGACATCAGCATCAATATCAATATCAATATCAATATCAATATCAATCTGCCGTGGATAAATCTTTATTGGATAACCAAACACTGCCCTTTAATAAACTCGCTGGTATTCTGATAGAGCCAGTATCACAAGCGGGAAAATTGGTCGGCGTGGTGATGGGCGTTGGTCTCAATGTCCAAGCCACACCAAAGCTAACCGCGCAAACGTGCGAAGGCATGAGTTATCAAGCGATTAGCTTACAGGATATTGAACAGATGCTGGAGCCAAAACAACAAGCTAGCAGTCTGCCAAGCTTACAAGTGATTTATCAGCAAATGAGCAAAGCGTTAATGGCGGCTATGACGCGCTTTGAGCATTTAGGGTTAGAGAAGCCGACTGGTCAAACGTATAATTTGGACAGCTTCTTAAAGCAATTTGACTCGATGGATGCGCTGGCAGGTCTGCGCTTGCATGTCACCCAAGACCATAATAGTGAAGAGCAAATAATGACCGGTCATGCTTGCGGTATCGATACACATGGATGTTTGCAATTAAGGCAAGATAACGGTAATATTTCTGCGCTTTTTACCGGACGCATTGACGTTATTGATAAGGCTTAAAGCACTTACTTAACGAGCGCTATATAAAGGGACTTTTATGCTCTGGCTTGATCTTGGAAATACCCGCCTTAAATACTGGCTTACCGATGATATCGGACAAATAGTCTCGCATGATGCCAAGCAGCATTTGCAAGCGCCTGCTGAATTACTTATGGGTCTAACCGATCGCTTTGAGCGTTATGCGCCTAGTTTTATCGGTATCTCATCGGTGCTGGGCGATGACCTTAACATGAAGGTATCAGAGACTTTAGGTCAGCTTAATATTCCGTTTGAATTTGTTCATGTCGATGCTGAGCACGCTTTGATGAAAAGCGCTTATAATGATGAACAGTTAGGCTGTGATCGCTGGCTACAAATGCTGGGTGCCGTTGATAAGACAAAACGTCAATGCGTGATTGGCTGCGGTACAGCGGTAACGATTGATTTGATCGATCATGCTGAGCATTTGGGCGGCTATATTTTCCCTAGTATTTATCTACAACGCGAATCATTATTTTCTGGTACCAAGCAAATTACTATCTCTAATGGCACCTTTGATAGTGTCGGTCAGGGCGTTACCACAAAAGATGCGGTACATCGCGGGATTATGCTGTCTATCGTCGGTGCAATTAACGAGATTAGCACGCGCCATCCCAACTTCGAGATCATAATGACCGGTGGCGACGCAGCCATTATCGCCCAACACGTCAACCGTCCGGTGCGACTGCGTGATGACTTATTGTTAAATGGTCTTGCACGCTATTTTGACCATAGCAAACGATTTTAAGAATTTGACCGCCTTTATAAAATAAACATTAAAAAAGCAGGACGCTTAAAACGTCCTGCTTTTTTATTAACTCAAACCACACTACTTTTATTTGGTCTCGTTAAACAATTCACGACCGATTAGCATACGGCGAATCTCGCTGGTGCCCGCGCCAATCTCATAAAGCTTGGCATCGCGCCAGTAGCGACCAAGCGGATACTCGTTGGTATAGCCATTACCACCAAAGATTTGAATGCCTTCGCCTGCCATCCACGTGGCTTTTTCAGCACACCATAAAATGACGCTGGCGCAATCTTTACGTACTTCTCGGCTGTGACCTGCGCCGCGTTGATCTAACATATCAAGGTTTTTTCCGACCGTATATAAAAAGCTACGACCTGCTTGCAAAATGGTATACATGTCTGCGACTTTACCTTGAATCAGCTGAAACTCACCGATAGCCTGTCCAAACTGTTTACGATCATGGATATAAGGGACGACATTGTCCATCACCGCTTGCATGATACCAATAGGACCGGCTGCCAAAACTGCGCGCTCATAATCTAAGCCACTCATCAATACTTTAACGCCGCTATTCAATTCACCTAAGATATTTTCTTTAGGAACCTCAACGTTATCAAAGGTCATTTCACCAGTATGGCTACCGCGCATGCCGAGCTTATCGAGCTTTTGCGCCGTACCAAAGCCTGCCATACCTTTTTCAACGATAAAGGCAGTCATACCTTTAGCGCCAAGCTCAGGATTGGTCTTAGCATAAACCACCATCACATCCGCATCAGGACCATTGGTAATCCACATTTTACTGCCGTTTAAAATATAGCTACCGTCTTTTTCTTCGGCTTTCAGCTTCATACTAGTAACGTCAGAACCGGCTCCAGTTTCACTCATGGCAAGTGCGCCAATAAATTCGCCACTGAGTAGCTTAGGCAGGTATTTTTGTTTTTGTGCTTCACTGCCATTACGTTTAATCTGATTGATACATAAATTTGAATGGGCGCCATAGCTGAGCGCAACCGAAGCCGACGCGCGGCTAATCTCCTCCATCACGACCATATGCGCGACGTAGCCCATATCGACACCGCCGTAAGCTTCTGGAACGGTGATACCATGCAGACCTAAATCACCCATTTTTTGCCATAAGTCCATTGGGAACTGATCGCTGCTATCAATCTCAGCAGCACGCGGGGCAATTTCATTCGCAGCAAATTTTTGCACCATATCACGTAGCGCATCGATATCTTCGCCAAGCTGAAAATCTAATCCGGGTAAACTCATAACTATTCCTTGTATGTTGAGGTTTAATTTCTTAATAGCGTTGGGTCAATTTAAAAAGAGACAATATAGCTAAAATAATATGGCTGGGACAAATTTTTTGAAGCATCTGGAGTGACGAAGTCGCACAGCAAGTGAGAAAATTTGTCCCAGCTATAAATCCATATAACTATTCATTTAGCTTAGATTACTTATATTATGGTTAACTGTATTTGTAATGCTATTTCTTAAGACTGACGTTTATTAATCAATGCTCGTGAGACGTTTGAGCCATTAGGACGACCCAAAAACTCACTGATACGCTCACCAGCAACAACCAACTTATCCAAATCAATACCGGTACTGATGCCCATGCCGTGTAGCATATAAACCACGTCTTCAGTCGCTACATTACCCGTTGCACCCTTGGCATAGGGACAGCCACCAAGTCCGGCAACGGAAGTATCAAACTCACTTACGCCCATTTGCAAGGCTGCTAAAGTGTTGCTTAGTGCCTGACCATAAGTATCATGAAAATGACCAGATATTGCCGCTATATCAACGTATTCAAGGGCTGCTTGTAGAGCACGCTGAACTTTGATGGGTGTACCAACACCAATCGTATCAGCAATACCAATTTGCTCAGCGCCAATTTCAACCAGACGCTTGGTCACGTACGCTACTTGGCTGGGATCAATCTCACCTTCATAAGGACAGCCGACGGTACAGGAAATGACACCACGTACTTTGATACCTTGCGCTTTTGCCGCAGCAGCAACGGGCGCAAAACGCTCAATACTCTCATCAATACTACAGTTAATATTTTTTTGGCTAAAGGTTTCACTTGCTGAACCAAAAATCACGATTTCATCAGGAAGATGCAAAATCGCATTTTCAAAGCCGCGCATATTAGGTACTAACACGGAATAACAAACATCATCATGCCGTGTGGGTTTAAGCGCATCCAACAGCGCGCTATTATCACCCATTTGCGGTACCCATTTTGGCGAGACAAAACTAGTCACTTCGAGCTTTTTAATCCCAGCGGCAATCAGGTCTTCGATCAGTGTTTGCTTGATGGCAGTCGGTACGGTTTTGGACTCATTTTGTAAACCATCACGCGGACTGACGTCAACGATCAAGACGTGATCGGGGTACGAATGATTCATGCTTGCCACCCTTTTATTAATGTATTTATTAAGCCGAAATCTATCGTTTTGAAATTATAATGAAGCTTATACTTGAGGGTTTATGCCTCAACCACACTCTCAAGCCGCAACAACTCATCACCATCAGCAACCAAATCACCTGCTGCAAATAACAATTCTGCAACTACGCCATCGGTTGGTGCCGTAATAGTATGTTCGATTTTCATCGCTTCGATGACAGCTAATGGCTCGCCTTGCTTGACCATATCGCCAACCGCTACTTTAAAGGCAATAACTTGCCCGGGCATTGGTGATTTTAAGCTACCAACGGCAGCATTATCTTCGCCGACATGCGCCATAATATCAATCAGTTTGATCTGATCGCGCCCAGCATCCGTAAAGATATGAACCGTTTCATTATGAAGCCAGCTTTGTACCTGTACGCGGCTTTTATCTAACCATAACGTATGGTTATGAGCATCATCGCTGATATAACTGACCTGACCATTATGCAAAATATTGCATAGTGGTTTGGTTTGGTCGGTGGTTTGATTATTAGGGCTGATTTGATGAGCAGTACTTTGGACATCATTGTTGGTCGTATGCTGCTCAATAACGATATTAAACTGGCTGATTTTATCATTGGTTTTATCACTAGCATTAGCAGCATTGTGCCAATCACTAATCAGCGCCAGATAAGACTGCTCGTTATACACCAAGCTAAACTGCCGCGTATAATCGGTATAAGCACGGAATCCTGAAGGCTGACTAAAAGGATCTAGAGAATTGACATCGGATTTGACCGACTCGCTAGCTAGCTGTTGTACTACTGCCGTTGCAACAAGCGTCGATAGTTCAAGAGGATGCTGATCAAAAAGATTTGCTTGCTCACGCTCAATCAAGGCGGTATCTAAGTTAGCCTGACTAAATGAATCGGTATTAATAATATAGCGTAAGAACGCCACGTTATTCGGTAGCCCAACGATGCGCGTTTGCGCCAGCGCCCTATCAAGCTTCGCTAATGCTTGCTCACGGCTTGGCGCATGGACAATGAGTTTTGCAATCATCGAATCATAAAACGGGCTGATAACATCGCCTTCGCGGACACCATCATCGATGCGCACATCGTTGCCACGGTTTGTAATAGAAAAGGTACTGTGCTCAGGTTTTTGATAAGTAAATAACGTCCCTGTCGCTGGCAGAAAATCATTGTCAGGGTTTTCGGCGCAGATACGCGCTTCAATAGCATGACCATTGATAACCAGCTGATCTTGGGTTTTTGGTAGTGGCTTGCCAGCAGCAACCAAGAGCTGCCATTCAACCAAATCCAAACCAGTAATCGCTTCAGTGACCGGATGTTCAACTTGCAAACGGGTATTCATCTCCATGAAGTAAAAATGCATGGATGTCTCACGCTGCTCAACGATAAACTCAACCGTTCCTGCGCCGACATAATTCACTGCGCGCGCCGCTTCAATAGCTGCGGCACCCATCTCATCGCGCATGCTGACATCAACGCCGGGTGCTGGTGCCTCCTCTAACACTTTTTGATGGCGGCGCTGAACCGAACAATCACGCTCAAATAAATGTACGTAATTGCCATGGCTATCGCCAAATACTTGGATTTCGATATGACGCGGTTTTAAGGCATATTTTTCAATCAATACTTGATCATTACCAAAACTGGTAATCGCTTCACGGCGGCAAGATTCTAGTAAGCCGATAAAATCCGCGCTTTGCTCGACGATACGCATACCTTTGCCGCCGCCGCCAGCACTGGCTTTTATTAATACCGGATAGCCGATTTCATCAGCTTGCGCCTGTAAG
Source organism: Psychrobacter sp. DAB_AL32B (assembly GCF_002224105.1). NCBI lineage: Bacteria > Pseudomonadati > Pseudomonadota > Gammaproteobacteria > Moraxellales > Moraxellaceae > Psychrobacter > Psychrobacter sp. DAB_AL32B. Next base: position 30,145 of record NZ_NEXU01000066.1, read on the forward strand.
AATGCACCATCTTGATTGTCGCCATGATAACCAGGAATGAGTGGCACGCCAGCGATTTCCATTAAGCGCTTAGACTCAGATTTACCACCCATAGCACGAATAGCAGCAGCCGATGGACCAATAAATACGATGCCTGCATCCTGACATGCTTGGGCAAAATCAGCATTTTCACTCAGAAACCCATAACCCGGATGAATCGCCTGCGCGCCAACTTCAAGAGCAATCGCAATAATAGCATCGCCTTTTAAATAGCTATCTTTTGGGGCAGAGCCGCCCAAATAAACCGCTTCGTCACAGACAGCGACGTGTTTAGCATGGCGGTCTGCATCAGAGTAAACCGCAACCGTACTGACACCCATACGCTTCGCCGTTGCTGCTACTCGGCAGGCAATTTCACCGCGATTGGCGATCAAAATTTTAGAAAACATAACTATCCTTATTATTTTGCCCTATATTTTTTATCGAGCATCAGTTTTCATTGATAGACTTCCCTGACTTGTCGATGCTGATTATTTAATACTAATTTGGTTAATATCTATCTACTTAGCGCTTATCTACTTAGTGCCTATCTACTTAGTGCCTATCTGCTTAGCAAGCATGTGGATTTCATTATTCATAATTTACTGTTGATTATTTATCTTCAGCTTGCCAACTAGGCTTACGTTTTTGTAAAAAGGCTTGTACACCCTCTTTACCTTGTTCGGAGGCGCGAATATCGGCGATTCCTTTGACCGTACGCTTAATAAGATTTTCAGTAATAGGTTGTTCGGCTACTTCATGAAGTAAGGTTTTGCAGGTTTTTACCGCGTCTGGACTGTTTTTGACAACATTTTTACAGAACGTTGCTACCACATCATCAAGCCATTCTTCGCTAACGCGCTCATGAATAAATCCAAGCTGACGCGCTTTTTTGGCATCAAAGACTTCCGCACTTAAGAAGTAACGCTGCGCTGCTCTAGCACCCATCGCGCGAATAACATACGGGCTAATCGTTGCTGGCGCAAGACCTAGTCGCACTTCACTTAAACAGAAATTAGCAATTTTAACGGCAAATGCAACATCGCATGCTGCTACCAAGCCCATACCGCCAGCATAAACATCACCCTGAATAGCGGCAATCGTTGGCTTTGGACATTGGTAAATAGTTTTAAGCATTTGCGCTAATTTATCGGCATCGGCTAAGTTTTCTTCATAGCTATAATCTGCCATCGCGCGCATCCAATTGAGATCCGCGCCAGCACAAAATGCTTTTCCAGCAGCCGCTAAAACGATGACACGTACCTCGTCATTAGCACCAAGCTTATTAAATACCTCGGTCAACTCAGCAATCATCTCATCATTAAAAGCATTACGTATTTCAGGACGATTTAAAGTAACCGCTGCAACGTGTTGATCAATAGTGACCAGTAGACTTTTATAATTATTTCCAGATTCAACACTTTTTATCGGAGCGGCTGCTTTAGCCTTATCAATAGCTGATGATTGCGTTTTATTTTTGATATCGTTTACCATGAATGTCTCTTTAACTTTAAATCGTGATGAAGGTTTTGGCATATTATTATGCATCTAACAGTGGTCTAACCAGACACTGTATACCTTACATATTACATTCTAAAGACACCGAAAGTCGTCTCTTCAATCGGGGCGTTATGAGCCGCACTAAGCGCTAATGCCAACACGTTACGCGTATCAGCAGGATCAATTACCCCGTCATCCCATAAACGTGCAGTGGCATAATAGGGATGACCTTGCTCTTCGTACATGTCACGAATCGGCGCTTTAAACGCTGCTTCATCTTCGTCGCTCCACGCTTCGCCTTTACGATCAAAGTTGTCGCGCTTGACGGTCGCGAGTACGGAAGCTGCTTGCTCACCGCCCATTACAGAAATACGCGCATTTGGCCACATCCATAAGAAACGAGGACTATAAGCACGGCCACACATGCCGTAGTTACCCGCACCGAATGAACCACCGACGATGACGGTGAATTTTGGTACTTTGGCATTGGCAACCGCCATTACCATCTTGGCACCATGACGAGCGATACCTTCGTTTTCGTACTTGCGGCCAACCATAAAGCCGGTGATATTTTGCAGGAACACCAATGGGATTTTGCGCTTACAGCACAGTTCAATAAAGTGCGTGCCCTTTTGCGCCGACTCACTAAATAAAATACCGTTATTAGCAATAATCCCGACTGGCATCCCTTCGATATGCGCAAAACCACAGACTAAGGTATTACCAAAACGCGCTTTAAATTCATCAAAGGCGCTATCGTCAACGATACGAGTAATAATCTCTTTAATATCAAATGGCTTACGCGTATCAGTAGGGATAACGCCATATAGCTCTTTAGCATCATAGCGCGGTGGACGTGGAGTAATTTGATTGGCAATTTGTTTGGCTGGACGATTAAGATGACTGACGATATTACGCGTTAACGATAACGCATGGGTATCGTTTTGCGCTAAATGATCGACGACACCTGACAGACGCGTATGTACATCAGCACCGCCTAAATCTTCGGCTGTCACTTCTTCACCAGTGGCGGCTTTTACCAGTGGCGGACCACCCAAAAAGATAGTCCCTTGGTCTTTGACAATAATAGATTCATCGCTCATTGCTGGTACATAAGCGCCGCCTGCGGTACAGCTACCCATTACCACGGCAATTTGCGGAATACCTGCTGCACTCAAATTGGCTTGATTAAAGAAGATACGGCCGAAATGTTCTTTATCTGGAAACACCTCATCTTGATTGGGTAGATTTGCGCCACCCGAATCCACTAAATAGACACACGGCAGATGATTTTCTTGGGCTATTTCTTGGGCACGCAAATGTTTTTTAACGGTCATCGGAAAATACGTACCGCCTTTTACCGTGGCATCATTACAGATAATCATACATTCAGTACCGTTGATACGACCGATACCTGCAAATAGGACAGCAGCAGGAATATATTCGCAATATAGATCGTATGCCGCCATCGGAGCCACTTCTAAAAATGGTGTGCCAACATCAAGCAAACGCTCAACACGCTCACGTGGTAGCAACTTGCCACGAGCTAGATGCTTGGCGCGCGCGCGCTCCGATCCACCTTGGGCAATTTTACGCAAATGCTCATGTAGATCGTCGACAACCACTTGCATGGCGGCGCTGTTTTGCTGAAATTCAGCAGCGTTTGGACTCAATTTACTGGTTATGATGGCGCTCATGGTATCCCTTTTTATACTTGTCTTTTAATTATGATCTAGTGACGTTACCTTTTTACAGTGGCTTATTCTTATTGACTGCTAACAGTTATTAGCAGCCGATAGCAGCCGTCTAGGTCAAGCCCAACTCCGCTTTCATCTGTTCAACGATTTTAAATTTTTGAATTTTACCGGTAATGGTCATTGGATATTCGGTCACGAAGCGATAATAGGTCGGAACTTTATAATGGGCAATATGCTCACTACAGAACTGACGCACTTCTTCTTCGGTCAAGGTGTCAGGATATTTAGGGATAATCCATGCTGCCAGCACCTCACCATAGCGCTCATCAGGTATACCAACGATTTGCACGTCACGAATCTTGGGATGACGGTATAAATAGTTCTCAATCTCGACAGGATAGATATTTTCGCCGCCACGGATGACCATATCTTTACTACGACCAACGATTTTGACATAACCATCTTCATCCATGGTCGCCAAATCGCCAGTATGCATCCAGCCATCTTGAATCGCTTCACGCGATTTAAAGCGACTGCCCCAATAGCCTTTCATCACCGAATAGCCACGGGTTAATAGCTCACCCGTCTCACCAATTGGTACGATTTTGCCGGTTTCGCTATCGATAACTTTTACTTCAAGCGCTGGTTGTACCAGTCCGACTGTCGAGACCTGCTTATCAAGCGGCGTATGTTCATTGGTCTGGCAAGAAACCGGACTGGTTTCAGTCATACCATAAGCAATCGTGACTTCGCTCATATGCATCTTATCAATGACGCGGCGCATCACCTCAATCGGACAGCTAGAGCCAGCCATAATGCCGGTACGTAAAGTGGATAAATCAAAGGTAGCAAAATCCGGATGGTCGAGCATCGCGATAAACATCGTCGGTACGCCATGCAACGCAGTACATTTCTCTTCTTCAACCGTTTGTAATACGGTAAGCGGATCAAAGCCGTCATTCGGGTAAAGAATACAACCGCCATGGGTTAATACCGCTAAGTTACCGAGCACCATACCAAAACAATGATAGAGCGGCACTGGAATACACAATCTATCTTTTTCGGTTAGGTTCATTGCCTCACCGATAAAATAGCCGTTATTAAGAATATTACGATGGCTCAAGGTCGCACCTTTCGGCGTACCCGTGGTGCCGCTAGTGAACTGCACATTAATAGAATCGGTATTTTTAAGCTGCGCTTGCCGCTCTGCTACTCGCGGATCGTTGGCATCGCCCTCGGCCATCCAAGCAGAGAACTTTTGCATAAAATTAAAGTTTTCATCACTATCAGGCTCATCAATCCAAATGATACGCTCAATCGTAGGAATTTCGACCAGATCCAACTGTTGATAGTTTTTATGATAAATCTCAGGGCATAACTCACGGATAAGCTGCGCGTAATCGCTACTTTTAAAATGGCGCATCAATACTAACGCTGAGCAGCCTAATTTATTTAGCGCATACTGTAGCTCAAAGGTACGATAGGCGGGATTGATATTAACCAAAATCACGCCAACTTTGGCAGTTGCCAACTGTATCAGTAGCCATTCAGCATTATTGTGCGACCAGATTCCGAGACGATCACCAATCTCAAGCCCCATCTCAATCATGCTACTCGCCAATTGATTGACCTGCTGTTGTAGCTCACGGTAGGTCCAACGAATATTTTGATGACGGGAGACCAACGCTTCTCGCTCAGGATATTTGGCAACAATGGCATCAAAAAAATCACCGATGGTTGCTTCAATCAGTGGTACATCAGGACCTTTGTCATAGCTTTGGGTGAGTGGCGCATTTGCTGAGCGTGCACCCATATTGATACTGGGAATATTATTTAGAATGCTATCGAAGTCAATAGTTTGAGTCATAACGAGTCCTTTCGTTTTACTTTTTACGGCACTTATTAATCGTGCTTATTAATCGCCTGTAGACAAGTCTTTCTTCCTTGAATAGGTCTTACATCGTGTGAACTACTATAACGCTATCAATGAAAGCCTGTCAATCATAGCAATACAATATGTATCATTTAATTAGCATTAAATACTAAAGCCTTTATTAAAGATAGCATAAAAATATGGTAGATATTTGATACAAAAAAGCCAGTCACGCTATTGATACGTGGCTGGCTTTTCAGTTAGGACTAAATTTCAGAATATTCTTAACTTAAAAATATGTGGCAGATTAAAAAGCCAAGACAGTTGACTAAAGGCATTTTTACAATTATTAAGCTGATACTATTGGTGGCGCTTTAATAGTAACTGTCGCACTGACTTCATTATTATCATCTAACAAATTCATGATAAGCTCATCATCACTTTCAGTGGTTACTTGCCAATTGCCATTCGCTTGCGGTACACCTGTTACCATCACCGAAATCGCTTTATTTTTTAGGCGAATCATCGGTGGTTTATGGTCATAGCCGCGATGCTCTAACCCTAAGATATCATCAGCAATGGTGGCGGCTTGTGCGCGTAGCGGTGCGACATAACGGCAAGCAACGCCATTGATGGACATACAATCGCCAATCGCATAAATATTATCAGTAGTGGTACGCAGCGTCGGCGCATCAACCTCGATACCAGTGCGGCGATTAAACTCAACCCCTGCTGCGGTTGGCAATTTATCATCAACAGTCAGGCCCGTACTGGCAATCACATGATCAACGATTAATGTCTCAGACTGCGCAGCCTCTGCATTTTCTGTGCTAGAAACAACTGGCTTATAGCTAACCTGCAACTCACCTTTACTATTACGAATAACACTAGAGACCTGACAACCACCCAAAAAGTTAATACCTTGTGATTTCACTGCTTGGGCAATACGTGCAGTCGCTTTTGGCGGTAGCATTTGCGATAGCGGCGCATCATTTAAATCAATCAGCGTCACATGATGACCGGCTTTTAACAAGTCTTCAGCAATTTCAGTGCCTACCATACCGGCACCAATAATGGCGACGCGCTGACAGCCAACTGCCAGCTGCTCTTGTAGCTGCCCAAAGCGCTCAATATGGTTAACATGCCAGACTAGCTCTTCTGGTAAGCTTTTTGGAAAGATAGGATGGGCACCCATTGCCAAGACCAGCTTGTCATAGTTGATAGTTGCATAATTGGTGTAAACCGGATCTGAGCGCAGCGCAGAGATAAGCTGTAATTGTTGCGTGGCAGGGTCAATATCGCTGACATTGGTATTCGCCAATAAAGTTATCCCTGCTGCTGTTGCGGCATCAACGCCAGTCGCTCGCACTAAATCCGATGCACGCTTATTTTGGCTAATCGCCATGGTCAGCATGGGCTTATGATAACGATCGCCATTATCGGCAGTAATCAAGGTAATTGGGATGTCTTTATCTTTTGCGCGAATCGCATCAATGACATGCCAGCCTGCTAAGCCTGCGCCAATGATAACAATACCTTCAGACGATGTATTAGACGATGAGGTCGATGACATGGACAGATTTTCTACACTCATATTAGCTCCAATAAAGTTGACGAATTATTTTAATTATCAGAATATTGACCGATATTATATCAGTAAACAGACATTCACTCACACTCACATTAACATTAACATTCATATTAAATATATAAATTAATTACAACAAAAAAAGCGCCTATCTATAGACGCTTCTCATGATAAAAAATCTAACTTATACGCTAATGATTGAGAATTTTCGATAAGAACATTTGCGCGCGGTCGCTTTTTGCACTTTCAAAAAATTCATCCTTACTACAGTTTTCGACGATATGACCTTCATCCATAAAGATAATACGATTGGCAACCTGATTGGCAAAGCCCATCTCATGGGTCACGCACATCATGGTCATGCCATCACGGGTGAGCTCAACCATAACATCAAGCACTTCTTGAATCATCTCAGGGTCGAGTGCTGAGGTTGGCTCATCAAAGAGCATCGCCACAGGATCCATCGCTAATGCGCGGGCAATCGCTACGCGCTGCTGCTGACCACCGGATAGCTCAGCTGGATATTTCGCCGCCTGAACCGTTAGCCCTACTCGATCTAAATAGGCCATAGCCTTCTTTTTAGCTTCGTCTTCTTTACGACCTAATACTTTGATTTGAGCAACGGTCAAATTGTCAATAATCGTCAGATGCGGGAACAACTCAAAGTGCTGAAACACCATCCCAACTTGACTACGTAGCTTAGGCAAATTAGTTTTCGGCGCACCCACTGAGATACCGCTAACCATTATCTCGCCCTTTTGAAAAGGCTCAAGCCCATTGACGGTTTTTATCAAGGTCGATTTACCACTGCCCGATGGACCACAGACCACCACGACATCGCCTTTATGCACATGCGCGGTACAGCCAGTCATCACCTGAAAGTCGCCATACCATTTACTGACATCGGTCATTTTGATGACAATCTCATCGCTTGCATGACCATTGTCGGTGACCAGTCCACCAAATTCATTTATATACGTGTCAGCGTTATTTATCACCGGCTCATTCATCACTGGCTCCTAACCACATTATTTTCGTAATTATTAAATAAAGCTATTCTTACGCAGGTTTCAATACAGAGGTAGCAAAACCTTAAAACCTTAGACGTTTTTGCAATTGTTGCACACCAATAGAGGCACTCAAACTGATGATAAAATAGACCGCCCCTGCCCCAAGTATATATGGTGTCAGTAAGCCCATCAGCTCACCGCGTACATAAGCGGCACGGAAAAAATCCGTCAAGCCAATGGCAAAAACCAATGTCGTATCTTGGAATAAAATAATACATTGCTGCAAAATCAGCGGCAACATCTTGCGAAACGCTTGCGGTAAAATAATCAAGCGCATTGTCTGCCCATAAGTCATGCCCAGTGCTTTGGCAGCATTAACCTGACCACTGCCGATGGATTGAATACCGGCGCGTACCACCTCTGAAAAATAAGCTGCCTCAAACATCATAAAGGCGACCACACAAGAGGTAAAGGCTGTATCTAGTTGTAGATATTTACCCGCTATCCAAAAGTAAATCATTGGTACGGCGAAATAAAACCACAGTAGCACGAGTAATAATGGCACAGAACGAAAGTAGTTGACGTATAGCTTAGCGGGTATCTCAAGCGCTTTGATACCAGATAGCCGCATCAAGGCCAATACCGTTCCTAAGCTGATACCACCTAAGATAGCTAAAAACAATACCTTTAAAGTGGTGAGCATACCGCCCATCAAGCCTGGATATGCGGTTGCAAGTTCAGTCATCATATTCATTTTTGACTCCCTGCAATCAGCCCAGGTACGCGCAATTTACGTTCAATCAAACCCATAATGGCAATCAAAGACAGATTAAACACCAAGTAGATAATAGTCGCGTAAGTATAAATCTCGAGACTGTTTTGGGTATATTCACTGATGGTTTTGGTTTGGCTAATCAGCTCCATTACCCCCACTAAAGACGCTACCGACGCATTTTTAAAGCAGTTGGTCAGCTCCGAGCTCATTGGCGGTAAGATAATCCGAAACGCTTGCGGCAGCAGCACTTCTTTGTAGGCTTGCGGGATACTAAAACCGAGCGCATAAGCGGCATTGATTTGTCCTTTTGGTAGCGACTCGATACCGGTACGTACTTGTTCGACAATACGGGCAGCGGTAAATAAACCAAGACCGATACTAGCTGATAGCATGGCGGAAGTATTTGGAGACAAGTCTTTATACCACCACTCTTGTATGGATGGCGTCAGCCAACCGGGGGCGATATAGAACCAGAAAAACAATTGTACTAATAAAGGAATATTACGGAAAAAAGTCACATAAGCAGTGCCAATAGCACGCGCGCCTTTATTTGGCAAGGTACGCATAATACCAAAGATGGTACCAACCACCATGGCAATTGCCCACGCAATACTACCAATCAATAACAGCCAGCCAAGACCCGTAATCATCCAATGGATATACAGCTCATTACCGATACCGGTCTGCTCAAAGAGCACACCCCAGTTCCAGCTATAATTCATAATTGTCTCTCCGAGCAACGGTTAAAAAGCTCACGCCTCAGACTGCCATCAAGAAATTTGACAAACAATCTGAACGCGTAAGCATGCTATGTTGAGGGACAAGGATGGTTATTGCGCAGTCGCTACTTTTGGCTGATCGCTATCATGTGGATTGGCAATCAAAGCTTTTAAGTTATCTGACATCTCAAACTTTAGATTGACGTTTTTCGGTGGAATAGGATTCATAAACCATTTGTCATAAATAGTATTAATTTCGCCTGATTTAAAGACATTGGCTAATGCTTCATCGACCACCGCTTTAAATTCAGGGTCGTCTTTACGCATCATACAACCATAAATCTCAAATGACTGTGGCGTACCAACGATAACCCAATCATCAGGGTTTTTAGCTTTGGCTTTTTCACCCGCGAGTAGTACGTCATCCATCATAAACGCATCAGCACGACCGTTCTCTAACATCAAGAAGCCTTCGCCATGGTCTTTTGCTGAGATAATGTTGGTATTCATCTTTTTATCATCATTATACTGACGGATATAACGCTCTGAGGTAGTACCAGCAGTCGTCACTAAAGTCTTACCTTTCAGGTCTTCGAAGTCTTTAATACCAGAGTCTTTTTTGGTTAATAGACGCGTACCGATTTCAAAGAAGCCGTTAGAGAATGCCACTTGTTTTTGGCGCTCTTCATTGTTGGTCGTTGAACCACACTCAAAATCTACCGTGCCGTTTTGTACTAATGGAATACGGGTTTGTGAGGTGATTAGGTTATAGCGAATTTTTAGATCCGGCATATTCAATTTTTCTTTTACTGCTTCAACCACTTTCATCTCTAAATCATGGGCATAACCGATAGGCTGATTAGGGTCGTCAGCGATATAAGAAAACGGAATAGAGGAGTCACGGTGACCGACCACGATAGTGCCTGAATCTTTGATCTTTTTTAAGGTACCATTGGCATTTGCTGCCGCTTCTGTGGTCGCTTCGCCATCTGCTGGTGTAGCCTCAGAGGTAGTTTGATTACTGTTGTTACAGCCTGCCAATCCTAGCGCCATAAAGGCAACCAATGTTAAGGGTTTGGAAATAGAGGTAGAAAGAGAGTAAGTCATGAGATACATCCTTTTATCACATTATCATAAAATTTGAAGGGGACTTAGGCGTTATAGATTTGTTGTAATCCAATTTATCGCCATGCGTCCGTGCTGTTGCTGTTATTTATCACTATGCAACTCAATGTTACTGTACAACAAAATGACTGGTGGGGGTAAACTTTTTTTACTTAGGCGACTATTTTAAAGGTTTCTATTTTTCAAACTTAAATGACCACCAACAAAAATGAGCTTTGGCGCAAATAATACGTATAGTGATTAAGACGAGTATTTATCCTTAATAAACGCCCTAAAACTGTCAAGCAATCTAGCAAATATGATTGATAAATCCGTATCAATCCCCATAAAGCTAGCAACTTCTTAATCTTATAAATGACCTATGAAACAAGATACTCAAGCCCCAAACTCCGCTGACCAAACTGTTGGCAATACTCCCGATAACGACTTACGCCAGCGCTTTTTTATCGAAGACTCGCCGGTGCGCGGTGATGTGGTACGCCTATCACGCAGCTATGCGACGACGATTGCGCAAAAGCCCTATCCTGAAGCAATTAAACGCTTATTGGGTGAAATGCTGACGGCAGCAAGTTTGCTTATCAGTACCGTTAAAATCGATGGTCGCTTGTCGATTCAATTACAATCATCAGATAGCGATAGCTTGCTCAATTGGGCGATGGCTGAATGCGATCAAAACGGTATCATCCGCGCCCTTGCCAGCTGGAAAGGCGAAACTGATGAGCAGATACAAGCGTGGGACCAGATGACCCATGCCAAAGAAGCCTTTGCTGAACTTGGCGCTATGGGTCAAGGCGTATTATTTATTAATATCCAGCCTGATGGTGGCGAGCCGTACCAAGGTATCGTTGAGCGTAGCCATGACAACTTGGCTGACTGCTTAGCACATTATCAAAAGCAATCGGCGCAGATTCCTACGCTGATTAATTTGGCATCTGATGGGTTGCAAGCAGGTGGTATATTGGTACAAATGCTACCTCGTACGGCCGAAGAAACCTATGAAGTCGAGCAAAATGCAGACGCTGGTATCGATGATGATTTGTGGACACGCTTGTCTGTATTGACACGCACGCTAAAAGCGGAAGAGTTGACCACGCTGGATACCAACGAGATTCTTTATCGCTTATATAATGAAGAAAAAGTCGTTGCTCCTGACCCTGCTTCTTTGTCATTTGGTTGCACCTGTTCACGTGAAAAGTGTGAAATGGCAATCGAGCAAATCGGTGAAACGGAAGCATTGGATATCGTTGCAGAACAGAACGGTACTTTTGAGATGGATTGCGGATTTTGCGGTGAAATTTACAAATTTAACAAAGATGATGTTGCGGTAATTTTTGCTGAATAGTCTTTAGTTTGATTTGCTTGGCCATTTGGCCATAAAAAAACCCTCAAAGCCCATT